>CANKYR010000022.1 GCA_947488195.1 Flavobacteriales bacterium | reverse complement strand
TCAAGAAACAAAAGACTTTCTGCAGAACAAGCCACCATGGCCACCGCGTTTTCTAAGGCCCTTGTGTTTATTCAAGAGAATAAACAAAACAACAACGTGAAGTCACTGCTTGAAATGGCAACGGAATTATTTATTGAAAAAGCACAGATTGAACTTCAGTATTTCACGGTCGCTAATTCTGAAACACTAGAGCCGTTAGAGTACATTAACGAAGCAAAGCACCAAGTGGCGCTGATAGCAGGATTTATAGGGGGCGTTCGATTAATAGATGAACTCGAATTGAATTAATCGTTCTCTTCTTCCGGATTGTAGTTTTTCTCTTCCCAACGATTAACAGCCACTGCAGCCACTGCGTTTCCAACCACATTGGTAGCAGATCTTCCCATGTCAAGAATGTGATCAACCCCAAGAAGCAATAGCAGTCCAGCCTCTGGAATTCCAAATGTTGCTAAGGTTCCTGCAATAACGACGAGTGATGCGCGTGGCACACCAGCAATTCCTTTGCTTGTGACCATAAGCGTGAGGAGCATAGCAGCCTGATCAGCCCAGCTCAAGTCTATCCCATAGCTCTGAGCAATGAACAAACTTGCGAAGGTCATGTACATCATACTTCCATCTAAATTGAAACTGTAGCCAAGAGGAAGCACAAAACTCACGATACGATTTCTACACCCGAAGCGCTCGAGTTCTTCCAATAATTTAGGGTAAGCCGCTTCGCTAGAGGCCGTGGAGAAAGCCAGAAGCAGAGGAGCTTTTATGCGAGCAGTTAGCTGAACCACGCGCTTTCCAACAATTAAAAAAGCAACAAACAAAAGTAAAATCCAAAGTAAGAAAAGTCCGCTGTAAAACTCTCCAATGAATAGGGCGTAGGAAGACAACACGCTAATTCCTTTTTTAGCAACAACAGATGTCATTGCTGCGAAGACTGCAAACGGTGCGACATACATGACCATAGAGGTTATTCGAAGCATGACGTGCCCAAGAGCATCCATAGCTTTTACGATGATTTCTCCTTTTTTCCCAAGAGCGGCTGTTGCTGTTCCAAAGAACAAAGCAAAAATTACTATTTGAAGAATTTCGTTTGTAGCCATCGACTCTATGACACTTGAAGGCACAATGTGAACCACGAAACCTTTAAGGGTTAAAGCAGCCTTGTCAATTCCAGATTCCATAGCTTCTGGAGGAAGGGGCACTTGAAGCGATTTTCCAGGTTGGTAAAGATTCACTAATAACGCCCCGAGCAATAAAGAAATGAACGAGGCTGAAACGAACCAAAGCATGGTTTTTCCACCAATACGCCCCACCGTTTTCATGTCGCCCAATTTCGCAACTCCCGCAACCAGCGTGGCAAGCACAAGGGGTGCAATAATCATTTTAATCAATCGAAGAAAGATATCTGTGAAGATAGAAAGTATCTCCAAGATTTTTTTTAGTGTTACGTTTTGCGATTCAGAAACATCAATGCTTTTTTGATATTTTGAAAGTTCACTCGAAGCGTTTTTTGACTTGTTGATGCAGGCAAGGGCCGCATCGTATTTTTCATTTTCCGAAATAGAATCGTTTGAAACAATTGCAGCAAGTTCATCTGCAGTTGGGGTTGGCTGAGCAGACAATTCTTTGGCGAGCTGTTCCAGCGCTTCTTTTTTTGATTTTTGTGCAGGAGCTGGATAGGAAACATTTAATGCGTAACCTACGCCAATTCCAATAAACAATGCGATAAATATCCAAGTGGAAAGGCCTCCGAACTTTTTCATAAAAGAAAATTTCTTCGAAGATAGTGGCTTAGCCTACAATTCTTCTTGGAGGCGATGAAGAATTTTTCTCTCAATGGAGTTGATTATTCCAGGAATACCAAAACCGAGTTTATTTGAACAACGAACTTCTATCTCAACATCAGCGCCGTTTTCAACAATGCGAATAACGCAAATTCTACCTAGTGAAAAAAAACTCAAGCCTTGCTGAGCGTATATAAAACCCTTTTTGTCGTTTACATCGCGTATATAAAATCGCTCTTTGTGCAGTAAATCTGTAAGAATATTTATTACAGCGTGTTTGGTGCAATGGAAGATTCTTTTTTGCAAAATAGTTACACGTTTTAGTTAGAAGGTGAGCTAAATATAAAGTGTAACTCGCTTTAAACCAAAACGTTTAGATAAAACAACCCCTTTATCTATCGTGACTTTACTTTTACTCTCGGGCTGCGTCTCTGAATGACTTTGTGTCAATAATTACATATCCCCCGGTGCTATCGCCATACTTCGCAGGAACCCCGCCAGTATATACGGTAATGTTGCTTATTCCGCTTGATGGAATGTTCAACGGGCTGCCGTAAATCTTCACCCCATCGATGTAGTAAACGACGCTACCAGAGCGGCTTCCTCGGAAGTAAAGCTCTTCTCCTCGATCGCCTGTTTTAATGTCACTTGACATAGAAGAAAGAATTGATTTGAGCGAACCACCATTGGCAGCAGCGTTGTCTTTTAGTTCTTTTGCTCCAAGAGAAATGGCGGTTCCGCCATTGATATCTATTAATGGTTTTTGCGCACGAATAATTACCGGCCCGCCTGTTCCGTAACTAGCGGTCGTTAAAGTGAAGTCAGATAATTTTCGAATTTGATCAGACTTAACCTCGACATCACTCACTTGAAGTTGGCTGAAACCAATGAGGTCACAGAAAAGTGTGTAAGTACCGGGCTCAACGCCGTTGATTCGGTAAACGCCTCTTACATCTGTTGCCGCACCTACAACGATTCCGTTGTTTTCGGCGCGTACAATTACGCCTGCAATAGGGTTGTTGTTTTCGTCGAGTATTTTCCCAAAGATTTCACCATGAGATTGAGCAGCCATTCCGAAAGAAATTAGCAAGCTTGCGAGTAGTGTAATTGTTTTCATAATCTTATTTTTCTCCAAGCTAACTTTTTTAGCGGGGGCATTTTTCCCAACAAAAAAGAAAAATTACCGTTCCAAAATAAGAATTGGATTTAATTATTTCGAACATAGCCGACGCATAGACTATCTTCGCGGCAAACTATTTTTCACTCCATGAGTGACGCTATCAAACACGAATGCGGAATCGCATTTTTAAGACTGAAGAAACCTCTTCAGTATTACACCGATAAATACGGAACTGCTTTTTACGGGCTAAACAAAATGTATCTCATCATGGAGAAGCAGCATAACCGCGGCCAAGATGGTGCGGGTTTAGCGAACATTAAGTTAGATCCAGAACCAGGAAAAAAATACATTTCTAGAATACGAAGCAACGATGCTCAGCCGGTTCGTGAAGTTTTTGCAAAAGTGATGAGTCGCTTTGCAGAGTTGGCAAAAAAGCACCCAGACAAACTTAAAAATGCACTACACCTGAAGAATAATTACGCCTTTACAGGTGAGGTATTCTTGGGTCACTTGAGATACGGAACTTATGGCGGAAATAGCATTGAAAACTGTCATCCGTTTTTAAGACAAAACAACTGGATGACCCGTAATTTGGTGCTTGCAGGGAATTTCAATTTGACCAATGTAGACGAGTTGTTTGGACTCCTCGTTGACTTGGGGCAACACCCGAAGGAAAGAACAGACACGGTAACAGTAATGGAAAAGATTGGACATTTTCTCGATGAAGAAAATCAAGTTCTTTTCAATCAATACAATCAACAGGGATATTCAAACCAACAGATTTCTGAGCTAATTGCGAAGAACATTGACATTCAACGCGTACTTCAGCGCGCAAGTAAAGATTGGGATGGTGGATTCGCTATAGTAGGAATGTTAGGTCATGGCGACGCCTTTGTTTATCGCGATCCAAACGGAATTCGCCCGGCGTTTTATTACGAAGATGAAGAGATTTGTGTTGTTGCAAGTGAGCGCCCACCTATTCAAAGCGCGTTCAATGTTCCGCTCGATCAGATTAAGGAAATCCCTGCCGGCTGCGCATACGTGGTGAAGAAGGACGGGAGTTCTTCAATGAAAGAAATTAAACCACCGGCGGCTCTAACACCCTGCTCATTTGAGCGCATTTATTTTTCAAGAGGAAATGACGCCTCTATCTATCAAGAGCGTCAAGATTTGGGAAAAAACATTGTTCCTCGCGTTTTAACAGAAGTAAATTACGACTTGGAAAACACCGTCTTTTCTTTCATTCCTAACACGGCCGAAACGGCATTCTACGGGATGATTAAAGCACTAGAAGATCATTTGAATGACGTCAAAATTAAAAAATTAACTTCTGGAAAGCTATCGAATATAGAGATTGAAGTGATTGTTCGCAAGCGAGCACGCATAGAAAAAATTGCGATTAAGGATGTGAAAATGCGCACGTTCATTACGCAAGATTCTGCGCGCGATGAAATGGTTTCGCACGTGTACGATGTTACGCATGGCACTGTGAAACCGGGTGTTGACACCCTTGTTGTTATTGACGATTCAATTGTTCGCGGAACAACGCTGAAGAAGTCAATCATTAAAATGCTCGACCGCCTTGAGCCGAAGAGAATTATCATTGTTTCTTCTGCTCCGCAAATTCGTTATCCTGATTGTTATGGAATTGACATGGCGAAAATGGGCGATTTCATTGCTTTTCAAGCAATCGTTGCCTTGCTGAAGCGCGATGGCAAGGAAGGAATTCTCGATGTGGTTTACTTGAAATGTAAAGAACAGGAAGGCGTCCCGAAAGAGCAGGTAAGGAATTATGTGAAGGAAGTTTACGAAGCCTACACGCAAGAGGAGATTTCAGAAATGGTTGCTAAACTTGTCACCCCAGAAGGCACGAAAGCCAAGGTAAGTGTGCTTTTCCAAACCATTGAAGGGCTTCATAAAGCTTGTCCAAACAACCAAGGCGACTGGTATTTTTCAGGAAACTACCCAACACCCGGCGGAAATAAAGTTGTAAACAAAGCCTTCATTAACTACATGGAAGGCCGCGCGGAGCGTGCTTATTAACTAGCCAGTCCCATTCGGATGTAAGCGAAGAGATCTACCGGCATGTGATTAACACGCTCTTTCGACTGTTGGTGTCCAACGCGAACAATGACCATGTTTTTATCTGGAACCACAACAATGTATTGTCCGCGCATGCCACGTGCCGATTTGAATTTCACACCATCTACTTCGCCCATCCACCAATGCAAACCATACCAGTCGCAGATTGAATTGTTGCCATCTTGAATCGTCCATGGCTCGAATGATTGCGCTAAAAAAGTAGAGTCAATGACTACTTCTCCATTTACTTTTCCGTGATGTAAAATACATTGCCCGAGCGTTCCGAAATCTTTTGCCGTTGCATAGATTCCCGTGAAAGGTTTTTCAAAACCTTTTTCTTTATCTAAGTTCCAATACGCTGGAGACGACGCCCCTATTTTAGACCATATTTTTTCTTCGAAATAATTCGAAATTTTCGTTTGTGTTGCAGCTTCGAGAACCATTCCCAACAACACGGTATTTCCGCCTTCGTAAGACCAATAGGACCCTGGTGTTTCTTCCACTTTATAGGGAGAAGTTAATTTTTTTAAATCACTACCATAGTAAGCTTTCGCCATGAATCCAAATGGGCTGTTATAACTTTCGCCAAACGGAATTCCGCTACTCATGTGCAGCAGTTGTTCCAAGGAAACGTCTTTGCCGCTCCATGGAATGTATTTTGAAATAGGATCTTGAAGAGAAGAAATTTTTCCATCTTGAAGTGCGCAGCCAATGAGCAACGAAATAGCACTTTTCGACATGGAAAAAGAATTCCAATGCATTGAGTCTGCGCCATAACTTCCGTACCATTCAGATACAAGCGTGTCGTTTTTAAAAACTAAAAACGCTTTAGACTCTGTTGAATTTAAGAACTGAATGTTTTCGGCTGAGAGGATGTTTAATTTGGCAGGAAGATTTATTGCATCTCCATGGTTTATTTTTCTCGTGTGGAAAAGCGATTGGTCATCGATGTCTGGCTTTGATTTACCCTGCAGGTATGTGCAATACACCCCGCGAGGCAGATAGCCATTTCCGGTTACGAAAAGAATTCCAATAAGAATACCAATTGACCCGAAAACAATGAGAACAATTTTCAAGGCTTTTTTCATCGGGTCTACTTAAGAATCACCTCGGATTTTCCAATTAAATTTCCGCCTTCATAAATTTCAAGACGGTATGTTCCTTTGTCAAGTGTAGATGTTGGGGTGAAATAAATACTCACGTCAGTATCTTGCCCTTGATAATCAATTTCACGCGAAGCGCCGAAGGTGTCGACTTGTCCAGTTGCTGTAAAGCTTCCGCCTCCTTTTCCGTTCATTGTGCTTCCGTTTGGTCCGATAACTTTGAGATACAGCGTTTTTCTACCAGGTTTAACAATTCTATTTTCACGTAAAGTAAACGATGTTTTAATCATGGAAGATTTTCTAGCTTGCTCTGTAACTGCTTCAGCGCCGCTGTTTCGCGCAAAAACGCCCGCTGAGTAGAATCCGCCTGTAGAAAGAACAGATCCCGCTTTCACTATTTCTTTGGTAGAGTTAAGGTCAGTCTCGAGAGTCTTACTTCTGTTTTCAGCATCCACTGCTTGCTGTTTGGCTTGCTGCCCCTCGGCGAATAAGCGGTCATTGTCTTGTTGAAGGGAATCTATTTGATGAATGTATCCCTTCATGATGTTACGCAACGTTTGCGTTTCAGCAAGGAGTTTTTTAATGTCGTAATCTTTGTTTTTCGCGCGCTTTAACAAGCCTTCAATTTGAGAGCGTTGCGCCTCAATTTGTGACATCATTTCCACGTTGTCTGTTGTAAGAGTGTCGTACATCATTTTCATACTTGTTAACGAATCTTCTGCCAACTTATACAGCTCAATAATTTGCTCTGGAGTTGCATTAGCGGCATCCATGGCAAGCACATTCAAAGCACCCATGCTATTTTCTAAAGCAACAATACGGTCGCGACTTACTTTCACCCAGAAGGCAAGGCTAAGACACATAACACCAAGGACGCTAATAACAATGATGGCAACTTTTTTATTCATAAGACAGGTTTTCAGCGAAAATACAATTATTTGTAATGAAGAGTATTGAAAAGATTCGGATTATTCAAGAATGAATGTATATTTGTCCCCCACAAGGGTCCTGTGGCCGAGCGGCTAGGCAGAGCTCTGCAAAAGCTCGTACAGCGGTTCGAATCCGCTCGGGACCTCCAAAACAAAACATCTCTTCGGAGATGTTTTTTTATGCCTTTTCTTTTCTGTTGAGTAAACGGAACATACGCATCGATAGTTCGAAGAAAAGAATTTTATTGTTTATGTTTTGGCCAACGCTGCGGTGGGCGGCCTCTAACTCGAACATAATCTCTTCAATGTTCAAATGATTAATGAAGCGACAGAATTTTTGAGCAAATGCCTTTTCACCAGCAGTAAAACGAGAGATGTTTTCAGGTGTATAATTCAACATTAAATTTTGACGCATTTGGTCTAACGCGTACAAGATGAAATGCTTTAAATCTTCGCGCGTTAATTCGTTCATTTTTTCAGACCAAGCATGCAAAGCAGGAACGTTTTTCGAATAGCAATGACGCATCCAGTTTTGGAACTGCATAGCTAAGAATTCATTAGGATCGCTGTTGTCTCTTAGTCGCAAAGCAACACCCCAACTGCCGTCCGAGTAGTGCGCAATATCTAAAATTTTCTGCTCGTCGACCCCAAGCTGTTGTAACCCCAAAGAAATAGCTGTTTCTTCTATTTTTGGAACTTGAATAACTTGAACACGAGATAGAATGGTATTTAGAATATTTTCAGATGAATTCGCAACGAAGAAAAACAAGGTGTTCGCAGGCGGCTCTTCAACAATTTTCAACAGCTTATTCGCAACCCCTTCGCCAATCATCTCGGCCATCCAAATAACCATGATTTTATATCCACCTTCGAAAGATTTCAGTGAAAGTTTCCGAACAATATTCGCAGCTTCATGAACTGTAAAGAGAAGATTTTTGTTGTCCTTCGATAGTTCTTTCATCCAATCTTCAATGCCAAAGTAGGGAGACTGAAGCAACCGGTTTCTCCACTCTGTGCCATAGTCATCAGAAATGGTTTCTTTGCTATTGGGTTTTGTGAAATAGGGAAAACTGAAATGAAGATCGGCGAATTGAAAGGATGTGTTTTTTTTACAAGTTGGGCAAGTGCCGCAAGAATCTTCGGCGGTAGCATTCGGGCAATTAATAAATTGCGCGTAGGCCAATGCAATAGCTAAATTTCCAGACCCTTCAGGCCCAAGAAACAGTTGGGCATGCGCAATACGATCTTCCGCTTTTGCTTTGCGCAAACGGTCAATTACATCTCTCTGCCCAATGATATCTGCGAACCTCATTTCCTTGCGAAGATAGCAGAAGTTTAATCGAAAATTTCGTGAAACATTTCCAACGAATTCATACGAATGGAAGTGTCGAGATGCGAAGAGCAAAATGCAATAAGCTCTTCCAAGAGAGATTTTCGCTGATCGCGATTTAGGCTACTCGCCACCTCGAATTCGATTGAAGTGGAGATGAATAGTTTAAGGGATTGATGAAGTAGCGCTTCATCGCTTCGCGTGTTTTCGAAAGTGAGGTCGTATTCGTCGCTCAAGAATCCCATTTCCAGAGCGAATTGTGCAATGAAGTGAATGGGAAGCGTCCCCGTTTTTTCAAGGTTATCTAGTCTTTGTGTTGTTTTTTTTATGAGCTCGAATACCTCTTCATTTACATAGTGTTCGGGCAAGCACCGGTAAAGGAATTCAGAAATAAAAAGCGCAACGGTAGATTTTTCAACATGAAAGGGAATGGATACGTAAATGGCGCTTAGGCTCATGTCTTTCGCTATTTCCAATTTTCCATCTGATTTTTTTCCTGAAAATTGAACGGCGTTTAGAGGCTGAAAGAAAGAAATGTTTTCGCCCTTCTTTCCTGTTCGAAATAAAAAAGTTTGAACCCCATACTCTAAGGTGAACACATGCGCCAATCGAAGCGAATCTTTGAATTTTCGACTAGAAAGTACGTATGCATTTATTCGTTCATTCATATTTTTCCCAATGATATTGGGCCTTTCAAAAATAACAATAAAAAAACGTAACCTTTAGTTAACAGATAGGGTATAAGACTATGAATGATGTAGAGAACATTCAAAAGTTATACTCTCCCTTAAATTAAAGAGTAGGTTTTTTCAAATAGTTTAGGTTTTCATTCTTCTTTCATCTCGTATGGAAAAGAGTGATTCTAAAAAGGGGTCGTTTTGGGAGAGGCGGCCTCTTTTTTTATTAACTCTTCAACGAGACGTCTACCAAGAATTTTTTTCCAATTGTTTTTCTTCCGAGTAACACAGGATAACGCATTCCAGATCTATTCGTAAACGAAATTTCCGATTGAATTTTTTTCTTGTGAATTAAAATGAGGGTTCGCACACAATAGCGGTCTTCTGTTTGTCCAAACGAGTTTTTAATTGTTCTTTTTTGATATTTACTGTATTGAAGAACTACAGGACTTCCCGCTTCCCACTCAATGATAACTTCCAACACTTCTTTTCCGTTAATCTCTTTTAAAGACCACGATTCGCAATGCACAGCGGTGCGGAAAGCGCCCGTATCTATTTTGGCGCGCACATTGGCCCCGCCCAAATCCGGAAGTTGAATAACGGTTTTGCGACCAACGATATCCATGACTAGCTTAAAAGTCTCTTCACCGTTTCGGAAATTGCTTTTCCATCTGCCTTACCTGTTAAAGCTTTTGAAGCAACACCCATTACTTTTCCAAGATCGCTCGGAGAGGTTGCGCCAACCTGGCTAATGAATTGTTTGATTTCGGCCTCAAGTTCTTCAGGTGTTAATTGCGCAGGCAAATAAGCCGCAATAACATTGGCTTGCAATTGCTCTTCTTCAAGAAGGTCAGGACGGTTTTGCGTTTTATAAATTTCAATAGATTCTTGGCGCTGTTTGAACAGTTTGTTCAGGATAGCAACGGACCTCGTGTCGTCTACAGAGCCACCTCCGCCATCTTTGGTCATTTCAAGAAGGAGTTTGCTTTTTATATCCCTAAGCGCCATTAATTTATCCTTCTCTCCAGCTTTCATAGCTGTTTTTAGGTCTTCATTGATTCTTTCTTGTATTGACATGTGTTCAATTTTTAGTTCAGCAAATTTACGAATTTCTTCTTTATTAAAAAGTCATTGGTGAAAAGTTTCATTGGCGCTATTTAGAAAAGGAAATATCTTTGACCGAACGAACATTCGGTTATGGCAAAAGAAATTTCAAGAAGAGACAAGGTTGTTAACACAGCCCTAAAACTGATCTCAAATGGAGGCTTTCACGCTTCTCCAATGTCTGAATTAGCTAAGCTTTCAGGCGTTGCGGTAGGTACAATTTACCACCACTTTCCAAGCAAAGAAGACCTCTTCGAGAGTCTTTATGTTGAAACCTGCACAGAGGCAGCCCGTGCGCTGCACGAATCACTTTCAGTTAAAGGGAAGGAAACTCAGCGATTGACACAAGCTTGGATGGCGCTGTACGTCTATTTTTCTTCTGCGCCGCTGCGTTACCTGGCCGTTATTCAATACAGAAACTCTCCTTTATACAGCAAGAACAAAGAAATGGAAGATGCCTTTTCGGCATTAACCGCTTTGTTGAAGGAGGGTCAGAAAACAACGAAATTCAAAAAAATGAATGTTGCTTTTCAATTTGAACATGTTCTTTCGAGTGTTTTTGCTGTTGTGCGTTTGAAGGTGGTAGAGAAGAAGAAAATTTCAGAGAAAGAGGTAAGAGAAATGGCAGATGCTATTATTCAAGCAATCCGCAAATAACCAGTAAGAATCAATTCGAAATCAAGTGGATTACCCATTAATTCACACTAATTTTGCAGCATGTCTTCAAAACAGAGAACATTAAAAGCGCCAATCGAATTCAAAGGAGTTGGCCTTCACACCGGAGAACCGGTAACACTTACCATTTGTCCAGCACCGGAGAATCACGGCTACAAGTTTCAGCGAGTAGATATAGAAGGAGCGCCAATTATTGATGCGGATTGTGATCGTGTAGTCGGAACTCAAAGGGGAACAACCCTTGAGCAAAATGGTGCTCGTGTTTATACCACAGAGCATGTTTTAGCCGCCTTGTACGGAAGCTTTGTAGACAATGCACTACTTCAAGTTACTGGGCCGGAAATTCCAATTATGGACGGCAGCGCGTGGCCCTTTGTCGAGGCCATTGAAGCATGTGGATTTGAAGATCAAAACGCAGAAAGAAAATTCATTGTATTAGACGAGAATATTGCGTTTGAAGATACAGAAAAAGGGGTTGAAATATTAGCAGTTCCAACGAATGGAGGGGAATACCGAGTAACGGTAATGGTTGACTATAATTCACCGATACTCGGAACTCAGCATGCTCAAATGTATAATTTAGGACAGTTTTCAAGTGAGATTTCAAAGTGCAGAACATTTGTGTTCTTGCGTGAATTGGAACTTTTAGCAAAGAATGGCCTTATTAAGGGCGGAAGCTTGGACAATGCCATTGTTATGGTAGATAAGGAGTATACAGAAGGTCAAATTAAAGATATTTTGAAGGAATTAGGCCGGGAAGAGATAGATGTAAAGGTTGAAGGAATAGGGGTGTTGAACACCATTAAACTTCAATACGAAAACGAACCTGCTCGTCACAAGCTGCTTGATATTGTTGGAGATTTGGCCCTCACTGGAAAGTTCATCCGAGGACATATTTTAGCGGCGCGACCTGGTCACCATGGAAACGTTGCTTTTGCAAAGGTGCTTAAGGCGTGGGACAAAAAGCGTCAGTCTAACGTTACGTTTGATTTAACGAAGACTGTTTTTGATATTAATCAAATTAGCCAAATGCTTCCTCATCGATACCCATTTTTGTTAGTCGATCGCATTATTGCAATGGACAACGAAAGTATCGTTGGGTTGAAGAACGTTACGATGAACGAGCCGTTCTTTCAGGGACATTTCCCAGACAACCCCGTAATGCCAGGTGTTTTGCAAATTGAAGCTATGGCGCAGGTGGGTGGAATCTTCGCTTTAAGTCAAGTGGAAGACCCAGAGCTATACAGCACTTACTTCATGAAAATTGACGGAGTGAAATTCAAGCAAAAAGTACTGCCAGGCGATACGGTTATTTTCCATTTGAAATTGGAATCTCCTATTCGAAGAGGCTTGGTTAATATGCGCGGCGTGGCCTATGTGAACGGCAAAGAAGTGGGTGAAGCAACCATGTTGGCCCAAGTTGTAAAGGATAAGGTGCCTGCACAAATAACTGAAAAGGCATGAACAACTTAGCACAAATTCATCCAGATGCTAAAATTGGTAATGGCGTTGAAATAGGTCCATTCACAACAATTTACAGCGATGTTATTATTGGTGATGGTACATGGATTGGCCCGAATGTAACCATTATGGACGGGGCGCGAATTGGTAAGAACTGTCGTATTTTCCCAGGGGCTGTAATCTCGGCGATTCCGCAAGATTTGAAATTTGCAGGGGAAAAAACAACAGTTGAAATAGGTGACAATACGACCATTCGCGAGTGCTGTACGCTAAACCGCGGAACAAAGGACCGCATGACCACAAAGGTTGGAAGCAACTGTCTGCTCATGGCATACGTGCATTTAGCGCATGACGCTTTTGTAGGCGACAATTGTGTTATTGCGAATTCAGCAAATATTGCAGGACACGTAACCATTGGAAATTGGGTGGTAATTGAAGGTGTTGTTGCTGTTCAACAATTCATTGAAATTGGAGACCACTCATTTATTGCAGGAGGTTCTTTGGTGCGAAAGAACGTTCCTCCTTTCATAAAGGTAGCTCGCGAACCATTGAGCTACATAGGGGTTAACAGCATTGGCCTTCGCAGAAGAGGTTATTCAGACGAGCAGGTTTCTCGATTGGAAGATATCTACAGAGTTTTATTCGTGCATAACAACACAGTTGTTGCAGGAGTAAAGCAAATCGTTGATTCGTTTCCGGATTCAGATGAAAAACAAATCGTTCTCGCATTCATTCAACGCTCTGAAAAGGGTGTAGTCCGCGGCGCACAGACCACATAAAGGTGCAAATAGAACTTCAAGATATTGGAAAAAAGTTCGGTGGGAAATACATTTTTCGCCACTTGAATAGAACCCTTCATTCTGGAGATCATATTGGAATTGTAGGTCAAAACGGCTCGGGGAAATCAACACTCGTTCAAATTATTTCAGGCTACTTATCTGCTTCAGAAGGATTAGTGAGCTACGAAGGAATTCCTTCCGACGAAATATGGAAACACATCTCGCTGTGCTCACCAGCAATGGGGCTTTACGAGGATTTTACCCTGTTGGAACACCTGCAGTTTACCCACGGGCTAAAGCCTTTCGAAGGAATATTTTCAGTGAGTGAAATCCCTGAAATTCTTCAACTTGAAAAACACGGGAATAAAGAGTTGAAGTATTTTTCAAGCGGAATGAAACAACGCGTGAAGTTGGGAACTGCTCTTTTAGCTGATGTTTCGTGTGTGTTCCTTGATGAACCTTGCGCACACCTCGATAAAGATGCGGAAAAATGGTTTTCTGAATTTGTTGTTTCAAGCAGGAAAAACAAAACAGTCGTTGTTGCTTCGAACGCTTCAGAGTCCGAATTGACTGGGTGTTCAGACGTTTGGACGCTGAGTTAAGCCTTGGGCTTATGTCCGCTTTTTAGCAGGTCGTTTACAGTTTTCACAGGATGAAAAACGCGAGAAGGAATTTCGACAAAGACTGTATTCCAACCCCACATACTTCCATTCCATAAACCAGGAAGCTCGATTACACTGGTGCGGCTTCCTAACATAAGCTTTTCGCTAATCAAGGCTGCTGTAGGATTGCGGTAGTCTTCTAAATTGTATTTATTTCCCTTGTGATCTAGGAAATGACAAACTAAATCAACGGGGTTGAAATGTGTTGAATTTTCAAAAATGGCGAGCTGATTAGGGTCGTCCTTTTTGATTTGAGCTTTTTCAATGATTTGTTTCGATTCAACTCCGCTTTCATCCCTTACCCAAAATGGACCACCGCCAAGCTCTCCCGTGTTTTCTACCATTCCGCAAACGCGAAGTGGTCTGCTTAGTTTTTCGAAAACGGATGAGGTATCACTCAATGATTTGAACCATTTATTGAGAAATGAAATTGCACGAGTTTCGACGTGTTCCGTATTATTTTCAAGATCGTTCAGCAAAATGTTTCGTTCTTCAACGAGACTTAAAAGAACGCCGCCCATTAACTTCCGGTATGCCGCAACATCGGCGTGGTGAGAGGCTTCAGTTATGTTGTCAATGTTCTGAATGAAAACGCACTCTCCTTTAAGCTCTTGTAAATTTTTAAGCAAAGCGCCGTGCCCAGCCGGTCGAAGGAAAATTTCGCCTGTTTCAAGAAGTACTGGAAGGTTATTTTTATCAAATACAGGAATGTGTGTTTCAGGATCTTGAGAACTAAATGAAATTTTTTGAATGGCATTGGGGTGTTTTTCAAAAAAAATATGGAAGATGTTTTCTATCAGTAAACGATGTTCGGCGGGAATGGTGAAATGAATTTCATGATTCCCATTTTGCTGCATGTAGTGCATGCTTTCAATGCAATGTTCACCGAAAGCGGTACGTTCTTCTGCATAGGAATGAAAAGGAACAGCTCCTTTAGGAAGCGTTGCATATCCATTTTTGAAAAGAAAATTCAAAACGCGCGAGTATCTTTCTATCCCTGTTATTTCATCGTAATTCAATCCTTCTTTTTCAAAGTTGAGCCGAATGGAGTCGAAGAAGGGGAAGTCGCGTAAATGAAGAAAGAAAAATTCAGCTTCGTCGCTCGGGTTAAATAGATCAACACCACTTAAATTCGCGAACATACGAGTGGCTGCGCCTGAAGCAGGCACGAATTTTTCGACATTAATTCGATTGAAATTCTTTTCATACTTCTGAATAGCCTCTAACAGAAGAGACCCCTCAAGCTGAACAATCCCATCACCAACACCAACGTGCCGCACCAATTGCGCGGGCTGATTGGATTGCAGCAGGTGAAGTGCTAGTTCAATTTTGTTTTTCATAATGAAAAGAATGAGCCAACAAACTTAAATAAAAAGCTTTCTATCTTTGCTAGAATTATGGAGAATAAGACTGTTTTAGTCACGGGAGGCTTGGGTTATATAGGCTCACACGCGGTTGTAGAATTGATATCTGCGGGATATTACCCTGTTATAGTAGATAATTTGGCGAACTCAACGCTAGGCCGATTGAGCAGTTTGGAAGATTTAACTGGGGTAAAAGTTTCATTTGAGCAGGTAGATTGCACAGATGCGGCGGAAATGCGCCGTGTTTTTTCAACCTATAAAATAAATTCTGTCATTCATTTCGCGGCATTTAAATCGGTAGAAGAATCTCAGAAAATGCCGGAAGCGTATATGCGCAACAATGTTGGTTCTACGCAAGTTTTGTTGCAATTAATGGAAGAATTTTCGGTTGAACGATTTGTGTTTTCAAGCTCTTGCACGGTGTATGGTACGCCGGAAATAAATCCGGTTAGCGAAGGCACTCCCCGATTGCCCGCGGCTTCCGTTTACGGTCAAACAAAACAAGATTGTGAAGATCTAATTTTTGAAGCGTCGAAGAGCGTCCTTTTTCAGTCAGTAGTATTGCGCTATTTCAATCCGGTTGGTGCACATCCTTCTGCTAAAATTGGAGAATCAACGAACGACGCCCCTACTAATTTAATTCCACTGGCGTGCGAGGTGGCAACAGGGAAGCGGGCGAAATTATTTGTATTCGGAGAGGATTATGACACCCCAGACGGATCTTGTATACGTGATTACATTCATGTGGTTGACTTAGCAAAGGCGCATGTGGTAGCTCTTAAACTTTCGAGAGAATCGAAATTAGAAATATTCAATTTAGGTGTTGGAAAAGGATACAGTGTGAAGGAAGTGGTGGATCGATTTCAAAAGATAAATGGCGTTACGCTGAATGTTGAAATTACCGGAAGAAGACCGGGTGATGTTCCTGCAATATGGGCCGTTCCTGATTATGCTGAAAAGAAGATGGGCTGGAAATGCCAATTAACCATTGATGATGCACTAGCTCACGCTTGGAATTGGACGAGAACTCAGGTTAAATAAACCACTCGCCGCAAAGAATAACGAGGTTGCAGATCATTCCCAATACAAATCCAGCATACACTTGCTGGTGTGTATGTGCGTTCAAGCGCAGTCTTGAAAAGCCTGTTAATGCTGACATGAGGAGGCAGCCTATAATAATTATGGAAACATCTGCACGGTGAAGGATGCTCAGGCTAATGAGTGATCCGAATACGCCGCCTTGGCCTAGCATGTGAACGCTTATTTTCCAATAGAAATTTATAGTCAATGAAATGAGCAAGGAAACAATAACTGCAAGAATAAACGAAAACACTTCCGTTGGTAGTGTTGGTCCGTAATATCTGAGCAATGCGTAAGACAGAATGTAGTAGAGAATTACTAGTAAATAAGGTGCCCATCGCTCTTTGCGATCATGTAGATCAATGGATGATACCATTTTGAATTTTATCATGATTAAAATACTCGCAGCAGGTGCGATAATATTTATTCCAAGCAATAAAAAAACGAAATAATCCGCTTCTGCGGGCGCGATGTAATAGGGGTCTATCCAACGCACCAAGAGGTAGATAACCATTGGCATTCCAAGCGGATGGAAAATCAAAGAAAGAAATTTTGAAAACTGTATAATAAACGTTTCTTTCATTACATTTCCTTTCTTAATCTAGCTACGGGAATGCCCAATTGCTCGCGGTATTTAGCAACCGTTCTGCGCGCAATGTTGTATCCTTTTGAGTTGAGCAATTTACCTAATTTTTCATCTGTGAGGGGTTTCTTTTTCTCTTCTGCGCCGATCGCGTCTTTCAGAATTTGCTTCACTTCACGAGAACTCACTTCCTCTCCCTCATCTGTTGAAAGGCTCTCTGCAAAAAAGTATTTCAATAAATATGTTCCATAAGGCGTTTGAATGTACTTGCTGTTTGCCATACGGCTAATGGTTGAAATATCCATGTTCACGCGATCAGCAATGTCTTTCAAGATCATGGGTTTCAATTTGGTTTCATCACCAGAAAGAAAGAACTCGCGCTGCATAGTAAGAATGGCTTCCATGCAAATCATGAGTGTGTGGTTTCGTTGTTGAATGGCATCTATAAACCACTTAGCACTCTCAATTTTTTGTTTCACAAACTGAAGAGCTTCCTTGGCTTTTTGATCTTTTGTTTTGAGCTTGGCGTAATGATCAAGCATGCCTTTGTACTCGCGACTAATTTTTAATTCCGGAGCATTTCTTGAGTTTAATTGAAGACGCAATTCGTCGTTTTCTACCACCAACATAAAGTCTGGAGTAACGTGCTGTACGGTTCGGGTAGACTCCTGCATGCTATTTCCAGGCTTCGGATTGAGATGCAAGATGAGTTCAATAGAAGGCTTTAACTCTTTATCGGAGATTCCGAGTTTCTTCGAAATTTTATCGTAGTGTTTTTTCGTGAACTCATCGAAGTACTTTTGAATAATAACCTTTGCGAGTTCAACCGCTGAAGTGTTTTTTTCTTGACGCTTTAATTGAATGAACAGGCATTCTCTGAGGTCTCTTGCTCCAACACCAGCGGGGTCAAGCTCTTGAATTTCTTTGAGAATTTCCTCTAACTCCGGAACGGAAGTCATGATGTTCATTGAAAATGAAAGATCGTTTGCAACGGCTTGTAACTCACGACGTAAATAACCATTGTCGTCTAGGTTTCCGATAAGGTACTCGGCTAAAAGCAGCTGCTCTTCGTCAAAATCGCGTAACCCAATTTGCGCGTAAAGCAAGTCGTGAAAAGTCTTGCCGGCTCCTATTGGAATATCGCGGTCTTCTTGGTCTGCAGAGTTGTTATTTACACTTAATTTATAATCTGGAATATCATCATCCGATAGATATTCTGAAAAGTCGAAGTCAACTTCTTGGTTGTCGTTTTCTTCTTCGTTGTTGTCTTCGTCACGTTCGCTTTCTTCTTTCTCTTCTTCACCTTCTTCTAATGCTGGATTGCTTTCCATCTCCTCTTTGATACGTTGTTCTAATTCCATGGTTGGAATTTGCAACATTTTCATCAACTGAATTTGTTGAGGAGAAAGTCTTTGCTGTTGTTTTAATTGAAAGCTTTGTTTTAACATAACTTTCCAAAATTAGTGGGAATGCTCCTTAAATTTGAAAAAAACGAAGAGAGATGGCCTTGAATAATTTTTTAGCGAAACAAAAGACGTTGATTTTAATCCTGCACGGCTTTATTCTTATATCGTCGAGCACGCTATTCGGCTGCAGAGAAAATGGACCTGTGTGTATCGCCGCTCCAGAATGCAGAGGCGATACTGCTGTGCGATTTGCTGTGATAGGAGATTGGGGAATGTGGGGGCAAGAAGATCAATTAAAAGTGGCAAAAGCAATGGATAAGGTAGGTTCGGAATGCCCGTATGATTTTATTGTTAGCACAGGCGACAACTTTTATGATGCTGGAGTAGATTCCGTGGGAGATGTTTTATGGGATATGTCCTATGAGTATCTGTACACAGGGCTGCAGTTGCAATGTCCGTGGTATGTTGTTTTAGGGAATCACGATTATCGGGGAGCGCCCTCTGCCGAAATCGCTTATTCTAACATCAGCCCTCGTTGGAAATTACCTTCGAAATACTTTAAAGAACAGTTTTCAGCTGGTGGAAATGAATCTGTAGAAATGTTTTTCATGGATTCAAATCCGTATCAAAAGGATTTGCTTGGCGCCGGAAGCTCATACCCGGAACTGAACGCTTTGGACACGGTTTCCCAAAACGGGTGGATTGAAAGTGGCTTACGCAATTCTTCGGCAGATTGGAAATTGGTTATTGGACACCATCCACTTTATACCTGCGGGGTTCGTAAAAACCAACCACAAGATATGCGAAAGTTTGAGGGATTGTTCAATGAAACCCATGTGGACGCTTATTTCTGTGGCCACGAACACGATCTTCAAGTGCATAAGCCCGAGGGAAGTGTTACATACTTTGTATCTGGCGGCGGCGGCAGTAAACGACCCATTCAAACACCCTTTGAATTCACTCATTTTGCACGGTCTACGCTAGGGTTTATGGTTGTTGAAATCACGAGTGGTAAAATGACGGTCACGAGCTACAATGAAAATGGGCATGTTTTACATGTAGAAAGCATTGTTCATTAAGCGTTTGTAAATTATATTTGCATTGAAGTGAAAGGCGAGGAGCAACCTGTGTGGTTTTTTTTACGTCTTTGCTTTACATCCTTATAAAACCTATTGTTGTGAAAAAATATTTGCTTATCCTTTTCGCTTTTTTATTCTCCGCTACAGTAAAAGCACAGGCAGGACCTACGACATGGACATTATCGCCACAGCCAGTAAATGGGCAATATTCAGCGGGACAAGTTGTCACCATGTGTTTTACTATGCAGGGGTTTGGAACTTGTGGAGCTTCTGCAGATGAGTGGTTCGAGGGCTTTGATTTAAACATAGGTCCCGGTTGGGCGAGTGTTGTCCCGGTTACCGCTCCGGCGAATTGTGGAGGAGCAGCTACGGGAGGACAATGGATTTGGCAAAACACCATTACAACTACCGCTACGCCGCCAGTAACTGCAGGACCTGGGTATTTTTTTGATAGTGCTATTGATGGAAATTCGGCTAACGATTTCGGAGATTTCGGAGCTACTTGTGCGTGGACTTTTTGCGTCAATTTAACAGTTGATAACACCGTTAGCTCGGAAAATCTTTTTGTGACTGTTGCGCCTGGACCGGACGGATATTTTGGCAGCTTCACTGGAAATACCTGTGATTTTGCCACTCCAATAGTTGTGTTGCCAACCACAACAACCATCATAGGAAATCCTATTTGTTCTGTTACAGCAACGAACACAAGCACAGGCGCAGCTCTTTGCGCGGGTTCAGCAGTTACTTTAACGGCTTCCAACGCATCAGGAGCAACTAACTATTCATGGACAGGACCTAATGGCTATACAGCAACAGGACAATCGGTGAATATTCCCGCTGCCCAAGTTTCAAACGTTGGCTTATATACGGTAACGGCTACTGGCCCTTCGGTAGCATGCTCAGGAAATACGACAGTTGCAGTTAATCCAACCCCGACAATTAATCCGACTGTTAGCAGCCCTGTTTGTGCTGGAAGTCCAATTACGCTCTGTTCCGGAGCCGCGGCAGGGGCTATTGTTGCGTGGACAGGGCCAAATGGATATTCTCAATTCGTTTTCCCCGGCGCTAATCCCTGCCTTACGATTGCAGGCGCGACTGCAGCCATGACAGGAAATTATCAAGTTACTGCTTTTCTGAACAACTGTCAGACACAGCAGACATTGCTAGTAACGGTGAACCCATCGCCAACTGCAACGCCTATATCTGGAATTACATTGTGTTCCGGAGCTACCGTTCCGGCACAGGCATTTGCAGGCACGCCTGCAGCAGGCACCACGTTTACTTGGACAAATAACCAAACGAGCATTGGATTGCTGGCTTCAGGAACAGGTGGATTGCCGTCATTTGTGGCGACCAACAACTCTGCAACAGCGGTTACGGCTATTATTTCGGTTGTTCCTCGTTTAGGTACCTGCAATGGACCAGCAATTAATTTCAGTATTGTTGTTAATCCTGTCCCAACCATTACGATCCCTGCCTCAAACGTGTTTTGCGAAGGTGCAGCAGTTCCTGCGATTACATGGACTACGAGCAGTCCAGCGGGAACAGTTGCATGGACGAACAATAATACGGCTACGGGCATGGGCGCTTCGGGAACAGGACCAATTCTTGGCTTCACTGCAAGCCAAGTCACAACGCAGACCATTTCAACCATTACAGCCACACCATCTCAGGGGACTTGCCCAGGAACTCCGGTTACGTTTACCCTTACCGTGAATAATGCTCCCAACGCAACGATTACTAATATTGGCCCGCTCTGCTCGAATGCTGGTATTCAAACGCTTGTTGCGGCAACTTCAGGAGGAAGTTGGTCAGGCACAGGAATCATCAATAGTTCACTTGGATTTTTCAATCCATTGATAGCAGGTGCAGTAACCACCACGATAACCTATACCCTGAGTCTACCTAATCAATGTCCGACTTCTGATGTTACGCAGATTCAGGTTGTTAGTGTCCCCGTTACTAATGCCGGTTTAAATCAAAGTGTTTGTCAGGGACAAACAGTAAACTTGAGCGGATCATTTACCAATTCGAATACAGGAAGTGAAACATTTGCTTGGACCCCAACAATCAACCTGACTAATACGACAACATTAACCCCAACTTACACCGCGAATAGCACCCAAACCTATACACTAACAGTTTCTTCCGGGGGGTGCAGCTCTTCGGACGATGTGGTTGTTACGATGCTTCCTCAAAGTAACGCAACAATTAATGCAGCAGGTCCATTTTGCGCAGATGTGGCTCCTGTGGTTTTAACAGCTGCTCAATCGGGTGGAATTTGGAGCGGCCCGGGAATAACCAATTCAACAACAGGAGCTTTTAATCCCGCAACCGCCACTATTGGCAATAACACAATAATATATTCAATCCCTGGCGCTTGTCCGAGCATCGATACTCAGACAATCGTTATTTATGCTGTTCCAAATGGAACGATCACTTCTGTGGGCCCGCTTTGCCAATCGGATCTTCCAATTACATTGGTAGCGGCAAGCACTGGCGGAACGTGGAGCGGAACAGGGATCAATAGCACTTCGACAGGAAGCTTTGGCTCTACAACATTGGCTGCAAACACGTACACGGTTACTTATAATACTGGCGGAAACTGCCCGAATAACTTTACTGAAACAATTGTGGTAAATGCAAATGTTGACGCTACGATTACACCTCAATCGAATATTTGTGCCGATGCCTCACCCATTACATTTCAAGCTGCGAATTTGGGAGGTGTGTGGAGTGGAAATGGAATAACGAATCCTGCAACAGGAACATTTGACCCTTCAATAGTAACACCTACAACTCAAACAATAACGTACACCATTTCTGGTGCTTGTCCGGATACCGACACTCAAACAATAGAGGTTTATCCGGTTTACGACGGAACAATTACTCCAGCTGGACCTTTTTGCCAAGCGCTTCTTCCAATAACCTTGACCGCAGCATCTGCAGGCGGAGTTTGGAGTGGAACAGGAATAAATAACGCAGCAACAGGAAGCTTTGGTTCAACAACATTAGCAGGCAACTCCTACACCGTTACCTACACAACAGCGGGCAGTTGTCCGCGTGTTTTCAACGAAACGATTGTGGTTAACGCAAATGTAGACGCTACAATTGCAAACGTAAATCCATTGTGCGCAGATGTTGCTGCATTTAATTTAACCGCTGCCGACCCAGGAGGAACCTGGAGCGGAACTGGAATAACAGATGCAGTTGCGGGAACATTTGATCCGAGCATTGCTACCGGAAATCCGACCATTACCTACACCATTCCTGGATCTTGCCCGAGTACAGATACTCAAGTAATAACGGTTTACGCTGTTTACGACGGAACTATTACGCCGGCAGGACCTTTCTGTCAAGCAGACCTTCCAATTACATTAACTGCTGCAAGCACTGGTGGAACATGGAGTGGAACGGGCATCAATAGCACTTCAGCAGGAACTTTTGGCTCCACTTCGTTGGCTGCGAATTCATACACAATCACATACACAACACAAGGAAACTGCTCACAGGCAAACACGACCACTGTTGTTGTTAATGCGAGCGTAGACGCAACGATCTCAAACATCTCCGATTTGTGCAATGATGCTCCTGCATTTAATTTATCTGCCGTTGATGGTGGCGGAACTTGGAGTGGTCAAGGTGTAAGTGCATCAGGAACTTTCGCTCCGAATTCAGTGACTCCTAATACCTACACTATAACCTATTCAATTGGTGGCGCGTGCCCCGATACGGACACTCAGACTATTGTTGTGTTACCTGTTCCGGATGGAACAATAACACCCGCTGGTCCGTTTTGTCAAGACGCTTTACCACAAACGCTTAGTGCAGCAAGTACTGGTGGCGCATGGAGTGGAACGGGCATAACAAGTTCAGCAAATGGCACTTTCGGAGCATCGAACACGCCAGCTGGAAATTATTCAATTACTTATACAACGCCTGGAGCCTGTTCCAACTCATTCAATCAAGTGGTTCAGGTTATTGAAAATCTAAACGCTACAATTGGATCTGCCGGTCCGTTTTGTGTGGATTCTTCCCCCTTCACCCTTACTGCAGCGAGTTCAGGGGGAGTTTGGAGTGGAACAGGGGCAATTACAGCGGGAGGTCAAATTGTTCCGAGCACATTAGGAGCGGGAACCTTTACCTTCAATTATAACATCAACAACAATGGCTGTTTAAGCAGCGACAATGTTCAGGTTATAGTAAATGCGCTGCCTCAGCCAAGTTTTACAACGAGTACAACAAGTGGTTGTTCCCCTCTATCTGTAACGTTTACTAACACTTCGAATCCTTTGGGCAGTAGCTGTGTTTGGTATGTAAACGGTTCTCCAGCTGGCAGCGGCAATACCCATTCTGAAATATTTACTGGAAGCTCATGTGAGGATATTGGAATATTGATTACAGATGCCGTTGGATGCAGCCAAAGCATTACAATGAACGATTTGGTTTGTGTAAGTCCAAATCCATCAGCTTCGTTTACTTGGTCACCCCTAGAACCCATGTTAGGCGGAACAGTCTCCTTTGAGAACACGTCTCTTGGAGGAACGACATACAACTGGGATATCAATGGACAAGGGGCTTCAGGGGAAAGCGTGACTTATAATGTTCCTGCCATAACCGACGGTCAATTTACCGCTTGCTTGGATGTTGTTGGTCCTGGAGGCTGCATGGATGCTCAGTGTTACACGGTAGTAGTAAGCACAGAATCTTACATATTCGTACCTAATTCTTTTACACCTGATGCTGATGGCACCAATGATGTTTTTGCCCCTACCATAGTTGGTTTAACGAATGATTATAGATATTCTTTCCGCGTTTATAATCGTTGGGGGGATGTTATTTTTGAAACGAATGACCCGAGTGCTGTGTGGACAGGAAATGTTCATGATGGGGGCTATTATGCCGAGGCTGGTGCATACGTTTATGAAATTGTATTGCAGTTACGAGCAGGGGAATCTCCGTTTAAAAAGGTTGGGTCAATTGTGCTTTTGCGCTAACGAATTAGACTTATAAAACCATTGAATTCACGAGCTTCACCGCTCGTGAATTTTGCTTTTATAAGGTACGAATAAACGCCATCAGGAGCGAAATAACCCCCGCTACGCACCTCTCCAATCCAGGGTGAATTCTGATTTTCACTTGAAAAAACAATTTCTCCCCAACGATTAAACACAAGTGTTTCAACTTCTGTCCAGCCGTTGATTTCCGGATACCAAACATCGTTGATTCCATCGCCATTCGGAGTGAAAGAATTCGGAATGAAGACATAAATATTGCAATCGTCAAATTCCATATTCCAGTTGCGAGAAACCGTTTCACATGCATTTGAAACGGTTACCGAATAATTTCCAGATTCATAAAAAGGATGTGTTGAAAGATCGCTTCCATCGAACCACAGAAAGTATTCTGCTGTTGCTGAAGTGGCCGTAAGTGTTACCGTGTCTCCTTGGCAATAGGTGTAATTATTTCCAATAGGAATAACAATGGGATCTAAAATCGAAACAAGTATTGAATCGAAAGCTGTACAAACACCATCAGAGTATGACGCTATAACCAATCCCGGTGAATTCGCTATGTAGGTTGAAGAAAGTGTGCTTCCATTCCATGTAACCTGTTCGTTAAAGGAAAAACTCAAACTTGCTCCTGTGCACAAAGTTGTATCTGGTCCAAGGTCGATTGAAGGGGGCGAAACAACGGTTACAAAGGCGCTGTCGGGGATGGGACAGCCCAAGTAGAAGTATGTGCCGTAGATCATCTCTGAAGCCGAAACAGGAAGGGAGTTGCTTGTTGTTCCATTTCCCCATAAAACGCTTTGATTGGTGGTGTATGAATAGGGTTGGTCTCCACAAACGGTAACATCAGGACCAAGATTCCAGTTCGGAAGGGTTACAATTGAAACATTCACTACATCTGTTAGCGAGCATCCGTTGAGTGTTGCTGTTACTTGATAGTTACCGGCGGTTAGAACGCTATAACTGGCAGTTGCCGGACCGTTTAACCATTGCACGGAAGTGAAATTCCCTGAAGCTAATAAGTTTGCGTTAGTTCCTGGACAAATCACAGTGTCGTTCCCCGCGAAAACAGAAACCGCTAATGGACTAACCACAAAATCGAAAGAGCCGGTGGCTGTGTTTCCGCAAGCGTCGTTCACATATCCTGCAAGGTCTGAGATTGACAAAGTGTAATTTCCGGGTGGAAGGTTTCCTAGCGTTGGAATGAGCGTCACAGAAGGGTTTCCAGGTGAATTAGGCGCGGGCAGCTGAATAGAGTTGATTGTCACGTTTCCAGATGGC
>CANKYR010000021.1 GCA_947488195.1 Flavobacteriales bacterium | reverse complement strand
TAGGAGTTATTTCTCCGTTTTCTACGGTAAACGGATTTGCAATTAAATGAATGCCTTTGATTTGTTCCCAGCTCCCGAAGCCTTTGTTCATTTCAGCAATGAACGATTTAATTTCTTTATTTAATTCTTCATGTTGAATGATTTCCTCCTTCGATAGAGAGGCTAATTCTGGGAAGTGAATTTTTGCGAAAGCGCAATCGACAACGATAAGCGCACCAGGGAATTTTTGCCCGTCGCCCACCACCATGCATTGTTCAATGAAGTGCGATTCTTTCAATGCGTTTTCGAGTACCTGAGGTGCAACATATTTTCCACCACTGGTTTTAAATAGTTCTTTCTTTCTATCTGTAATCTTTAGAAAACCATCTTTAATTATTCCAATGTCACCTGTGCTAAACCATCCGTCGTTCAATACTTCAGCAGTGGTTTCTGGGTTTTTATAGTAGCCCATCATGACTTGCGGTCCTTTCACCAATATTTCTCCGTCAGCAGCAAATTTCACTTCGGTTTTAGGGATAATGGTGCCCACTGTTCCTGGATAATACATGTTTGGTCTACGCAAGGTGTTCACCGAAATAACAGGAGAAGTTTCCGTAAGTCCATACCCTTCTTTAATTGGAATGCCCGCTGCTGTAAAGAATCGAGCAAGTCTTGGTTGAAGCGCCGCTGAGCCACATGCTATGGCGCCAATCTCGGTTAATCCCAATGCTGCTTTCACTTTACTGAAGACTAATTTCTGTGCAATCTTCAACTTGAATTCATACCAGCTTCCGTTTGCGCGTTCTGGTTCCCATTGAAGTGCAAGCTTGACAGCCCATTGAAAAAGCGATTTTTTAATGCCTGTATTCGCCTCGCCTTTGGCAACAATACCGTCGAAGAATTTTTCTAAAAGTCTCGGTACCGCTGTGAAAATATGGGGCTTGTTCGCTATTAAATCCTCTTTAATGTTGTCCATTCCTGTTAGCGTAATGCTCACGCTATTGTTAATGTACAAGTAATGCAGCATGCGCTCGAAGATGTGACAAACGGGAAGGAAACTCACACAACGTGCCTGACCTTTTACCAATTCAGGCAACCTGTCAACACAGAGTTCTACATTCGAAGCAATGTTGCTATGTGAAAGCATGACTCCTTTTGGAAGTCCTGTAGTTCCTGAAGTGTAGATTATTGTTGCTAAGTCTTCGGTCTTAATTTTATCTTTTCGCGTTTGAACTTCCGCCGCAGAATCTTCATTCGAAGAAAATAATTCTTTCCAGTGTCTCGCGCCTTCAATTTTTTCGAAGGTGAAAACCTCTTTCAATAAAGGTGTGTTTTGACGAATGTTTCGAATTTTGTTGAGTAGTTCCAGGTTCGAAACGAAACATATCGTTGCCTCGCTGTGATTCAAAATGTATTGAATATCATGCTCGGTCATGGTAGGATAAATGGGAACATCGACAGCTCCTATTTGTAAAGCGGCATGATCACAAATGTTCCATTCGGTGCGGCTTGCATCGGTGATTAGCGCAACTTTTTGTCCGGGTTGAAGGCCGTATTCTACAAGTCCATTGCTTAGTAGATTGACCTGATCAATAAACTTTTGTGTTGAGTAAGTTTCCCACTCTCCGTTGCATTTGCTGCGGAACATAACTTCAAGTGGAAGATGCTCCAATTGATCGTAGGCGAAGTCGAATAATCTTTTATACATGAAACGAATATACTAAACGAATTCTTTCGCTAGACGTTCCGACATGTAATCGAATAATTGTTGGAAGGGACCTTTCACCATCATTTCCATAAACGGATTAATGGTAGCGTCGCAATCTTGATGAGCGGTGGTTGTTGCTCCGTTGCTTTTCAATTTTGCTTTCAACACGAAAGGAAAGGGACTTTTATCAGTTGTCTCGAAAGTGGTTTCAGCATCGTTATCGTTTAAAACAGCGCTAATGCGTTTCAATTCGATGGTGTAAACATTTTGAATTTTAAAACAACAGGAATCTTCTGTGTTACTCCAATTCGAAATTTTATCTAAAGGAAGTAGGCGTTGAATGTTCGCTATGTTTTGCAAGTATAAATGCACCTCGGCGATGGGGGCATTTACTTCAACAATTTTGCTTGTGAATTTAGCCATTGGAATGTGTTTCAAGGAAAGCAGCGCTCCATGCGGCTGGATCTTCTCTCCACACTTTCAACGTGCTTAATTGTTCTTCGCTGATGTATTCTTTTTTCAACGCTTGCTGAAGCAATGCGTGGTAATCGGTAAGTGTATGTAATTTAACATCAGCGTCTTGAAACGCTTCTTTCGCAATTTGAAAATCATAAGTGAATATGGCCACCATTCCCATAATATCCAGTCCGGCTTCGCGCAAAGCACTTACAGCGCTAAGGCTACTTTTTCCGGTTGAAATAAGATCTTCAATAACGACAACTTTTTGATTCGGTTCAACCACCCCTTCAACCTGATTTCCTAATCCGTGTTTTTTGACTTCGCTGCGAACGTAAGCGTATGGAATTCCCATTTCTTGAGCAACTAATGCGCCGATAGCAATACCACCAGTGGCTACACCAGCAATAATATCAGGTGTTCCGAACTTTTCTTGAATAACATTTACAAACTGCTGACGAATATGAGTTCTGCAAACAGGGAATGAAAGAGTTTTGCGGTTATCGCAGTAAATAGGCGACTTCAATCCGCTTGCCCAGGTGAATGGGGCTTGAGGTTTCAATTCAATTGCTTTAATTTGCAAAAGATAATCAGCTACTTGTAATCCCACTTCAATGTTTGAATCCATGCCGCGAAAATACGTCGTCTCACACCTTGGTCGTACATTAACTTTTTCACAAGAAGAGTTTGTTAACTATTTCGGGACCTATAAAAGCATAAATGCGGCAGGCGGGTTGGTTGAAAACGGGAATGGTGAATATCTTATGATTAAGCGCAAAGGTTACTGGGACTTGCCAAAGGGGAAAATTGAAAAAGGTGAAAACGATGAAGATGGCGCGCTTCGTGAAGTAGAAGAAGAGACGGGTCTTGTTGGAATGCATATTGAAAAGCATCTGGTTGATACCTTTCATACCTATGAGTTAAAAGGTAAATGGGTGTTGAAGCGCAGCACGTGGTTTCTAATGAAATGCGAGGGCTCACCCAGATTAATACCTCAAACGGAAGAGGAAATAGAGCTGGTAGAATGGTGTTCACAAAATATACTCACTTCGAGATTGCCCGAATCTTACGCTACTATTTCGCTGGTTTGGGATGCCTTTATATCGTCTTCCAGCCCTGAGCACTGAGTGTAACAGAACCGCCGCCAATAGTCATTAACAGGTTTTCACCAGCTTTTTCTGTGGCATGTCCAATAATACTCAGATTTGGATTGCCTTTAATTTTTTCGAAGTCGTTTTGTGAAACCGTAAACAACAACTCGTAATCTTCACCGCCGTTTAACGCGCATGTCGTTGGATCAATGTTGTGTTCTTTGGCAGCATCGCGCGTTTCAGGTGCAATGGGTAATTTGTCTTCGTAAATGGCGAAGGTGCACTCACTCTCTTCAGCAAGGTGAAGAATCTCAGAAGACAGTCCATCTGAAATGTCTATCATGGCCGTTGGCTTAACTTCAAGCTTGGCTAATAATTGAACAATGTCTAATCGTGCTTCAGGCTTCAACTGTCGTGCTAAGATGTAATCGTAATTTTCTAAACTCGGTTGAGCAGTAGGCGCACTTTTGAAAACTTCTTTTTCGCGTTCCAATACTTGTAGCCCCATATAAGCTCCGCCTAAATCTCCTGAAACAACCAACAAATCTCCTTCTTTAACGGTGCTCCTTAAAGCAATGTCTTCTTTGTTCGCGTAGCCTATTGCAGTAATGGAAATGACACATCCTGTTGGAATGGTAGTCGTATCGCCTCCAACCATATCCACTCCGTACGCATCGCATGCGGCAAGTATTCCAGAGTAAAGTTCTTCAAGGGCTTCCACAGAATATTTATTGCTCACTGCTAAACCTACCGTGAACTGTGTGGGCGTCGCATTCATGGCGCAGATGTCTGAAAGATTCACCACAACGCTTTTGTATCCAAGATGCTTTAGCGGAGTGTACATTAAGTCGAAATGAACTCCTTCCACCAACATGTCGGTTGTCATTACCAACTGTTTTCCTTCCATCGGCTGCATCACTGCAGCATCGTCTCCGGCATCGCGAATAGTCCCTTCGTTTTTCGGAAGGAAGTATTGTGTCAAATGCTTAATTAGTGTGAATTCTCCAAGAGCAGAAAGCTCGGTACGTTCTTGTTCCATGCGGCAAAGATAGTAGGTTAGGCACTCAATCGAATATCAAGCACCTCCAATTGAATAGAGCTTTGTCCGTTCCAAACGTTTTCATTGAGTTGAAAAAGCAAGTCAATTTCTTTTCCTTCCAAAACAGGAAAAACCCAATCTTTCATCTTGAAGGCAATGCCCTTCATTTCAGCCATATTTCCCGCCTGCTTTACATGCAATTGCAAATGATCGGCATGAGCGCCAACGAGTTTCGTGAATCTTGCGTTTTTAATGTTTTTTGAAAGGAAAACTGGACGTAAATTCTCTGGTCCGTGAGGCTCTAATGGCTGCAGCGATTCATAAAGCGCAAACGTGATTTGGTCGAATTGAATTTCAGTGTCGTAAAAATGACATCTCTCTATTCGAATATCATTCGTGAATTTGCGAACGACTTTGTCGAACGCTTCGCGAAAGGCAATAAAGTTTTCCGACTTTAATTTCAGCCCCGCCGCCATGCTGTGTCCACCGAACTGAATCAAATGTTCTTCGCATGCCGAGAGCATGTCATACACATCTATACCTTCTATTGAACGAACACTTCCCGATAGGATACCATCTTCTTCAGTAAGGACAATGGTGGGTTTGTAATACGATTCAATGATTCGCGAAGCAACAATTCCGACAACACCTTTGTGCCACCCTTCTTTTTTAACGACCGTAGTGAAACTGTCTTCGTAAAAAGGGTCGACCGCAATAATGTCGAGGGCCTCTTGGGTGATGTTTCGATCGAGTCCTTTTCTTTCATAGTTGTTCTTTTCGATTTCTGCAGCGACAACTTTTGCGTCTTCCGAATTTTGAGCGACAAGAACTTCAACGGCCCGTTTACCTGAGAAAATTCTTCCGGCTGCATTGATGCGTGGTGCAAGCAAGAAAACCAAATCGACAACCTTCAGAACTTTTCCGCTGTGCTTTGCGTTGGTGAGCAGTTCTGCGATACCTGGACGAAAGTGTGTGTTTATCTCCTTCAATCCGAAATGGAGCAGGACGCGATTTTCGGGGGTGACGGGAACAATATCTGCTCCGGTGGCAACTGCCACTAAATCAAGAAAGGAATAAGCAAAATCAAGCGGTTCGTTGTGATGAATGAACCAGGCGCAAATGACTTTGAATCCAACCGCGCATCCGCACAGTCCTTTGTTCTCGTATGTGCAATCTGTCCTTTTTGGATTCACCACGGCGAACGCCGGAGGAAGAATTTCAGGGGTGTGGTGGTCACAAACAATGACGTCTATTCCGTATTCATTGCACTGTTCAATACGCGGACCGTCCTTAATTCCGCAGTCTAATGTTACAATGAGCGAAAAATTATTTTCGTGCGCGAATTCGACCCCTGCCGTTGAAAACCCATATCCTTCCTTATATCTATCCGGAATATAAAAATCGCATTCGAATCCTTCATGCTTCAAAAAACTATAGAAGACAGCCACGGCAGTTGTTCCGTCAACGTCGTAATCGCCGTACACCAATATTTTTTCATTTTTTTCTTTGGCTGAAATCAATCGAGAGATGGCCTTGTCCATGTCTTTCAATCCGAAAGGGTCCAACAACTGATTTATTTCAGGTCGAAGAAAAGTCTTCGCTTGTTCAGCAGTGAGAACATTTCGTTGAAGTAAAATTTCAGCGAAAGCCTCGGTGGTCGCAGCTTGTTGAGCAAGCTCTATAATTTCTTCCGAAGAGAAATTGCCGCGTTTTTTCCAGATGTTTTCTTTTAGGGTACTCATGTGGAACAAAGTTAGTCTGAGAACTCACGCAACCCTTTTTCATTTTATGCGGTCTTTTCGTATATTCGTACCCCAAACCTTTTAAAGAAATGAAGAAATCTTTACGTTCTGTTCTTTTGCTCATGAGCATTTTCACAATGTTTGTGCTGAATGGCTGTCTTAATGATGACAACAAAATTCCACCAAATTGTTATGACGGAATTTTGAATAACTCTGAGCAATTGGTCGATTGCGGAGGTCCGAACTGCGAGCAGTGTGACCACTGTATCGATGGAATTTGGCAGCCAGAATATGGTGAAACATGCGTAGACTGTGGGGGAGAATGCGGACCATGTGCTCCTTGTTCAAATTGTATTCAAGACGGTGATGAGGCAGGTATTGACTGCGGCGGATCGAACTGCGGACCATGTGCTGCTCTTTGTGCAGATGGACTTTTGAACGGTACTGAAACACAGGTTGACTGCGGTGGAGCCTATTGCGAAGCTTGTCCTACTTGTACAGACGGATTAATGAACGGAACCGAAATTGGTATTGACTGCGGTGGAACCAATTGTCCTCCATGCTCTACAGACGGTAACTGTACAAACGGATTAATCGATGGTGGCGCTCAAGGTGAGTTTTGGACTGACTGCGGCGGTGTTGACTGTATGGCTTGCGATACAATTATTACGTTCACGGCTAACGGTGTTAACCACGTGGGAGTTGCTTCATCATGTACCTTCAGCTATGCGGGTGGAGTAGTTACTGTTACAGGTTCAACCCTTCAAGGTGGAACAATTGCCTTCACTATGGCTCAGCCAGTAGCAGGATGGGTAAGCGGTTCAGTAATTAATATGGCTACTGCAACAAACCCTGCTAGCGTTATGGCATTCACGAATGCATCAGTTGCACACAGCACAGCATTCGGAACCTCAACCGCTGTAATAAATGTGGTTAAGTTCAGATCTACTCCAGCGCCAGGTGGAATTCGTTACACCTTCTCAGGAACGCTAAAGAATTCGGGTGGAACCTCAACGGTTAACATCACCAACGGATTGGTAATGGTGCCTCTGCAATAAGAAAATAACTAAATAGAAATATTGAAAACCCTTCACAAGAAGGGTTTTTTATTTCACGCCTAATTTCGTTTCTTTGCACCCAATTTAGCAATGATCTAAACATAAAAACATGCATTTCGAATTATCAGAAGAACAATTAGCCGTACAGACTGCTGCAAGAGATTTCGCGCAGAACGTATTAAAGCCAGGGGTTATAGATCGCGACGAGCATCAGAGATTTCCAACTGAAGAAGTGAAGCAATTAGCAGAGCTTGGATTCATGGGAATGATGGTTGACCCTCAATACGGCGGAAGCGGAATGGACACGTTGTCCTATGCGATTGCCATGGAAGAGATTTCTAAAGTAGACGCATCGACTTCGGTTTGTATGAGTGTGAACAATTCTCTCGTATGCTATGGACTTCAGGCTTATGGAAGCGAAGAGCAGAAGGAAAAATTCTTGAAGCCATTGGCGAGCGGAGAAAAAATAGGAGCGTTCTGTCTTTCAGAACCAGAAGCGGGTTCAGATGCAACTTCACAAAAAACGACCGCCGTAGATATGGGCGATTATTATTTGTTGAACGGAACAAAGAATTGGATTACCAACGGAAGCACGGCTTCTACGTATTTGGTAATTGCACAAACTGATCCTGAAAAAGGACACAAAGGAATTAACGCGCTAATTGTTGAACGTGGAATGGAAGGGTTCATCGTTGGAGCGAAAGAAAATAAAATGGGCATCCGTGCAAGCGATACACACACGTTGTTGTTCAACGACGTGAAAGTTCCAAAGGCGAATCGCATTGGCGAAGACGGATTTGGTTTCAAATTCGCCATGAAGACCTTAAGCGGTGGACGTATTGGTATTGCTGCACAAGCGTTAGGTATTGCTGCTGGTGCTTACGAATTGGCTTTGGCTTATTCGAAAGAGCGTAAGGCTTTTGGAAAAGAGATTTCACAACACCAAGCCATTGCTTTCAAATTAGCTGATATGGCTACGGAGATTGAAGCAGCACGTTTGTTAGTATACAAATCTGCTTGGATGAAGGACCAAGGAATGAACTACGACGAAGCAAGCGCTATGGCGAAGTTGTATGCGTCTACTGTTGCCATGAAGCACACGGTTGAAGCGGTTCAAATTCACGGTGGTTACGGATTCGTGAAAGAGTATCACGTTGAGCGTATGATGCGCGATGCGAAGATTACACAGATCTACGAAGGAACAAGTGAAGTGCAGAAAATTGTCATTTCAAGAATTGCACTTTCAAAATAAACGCATTTGAATTTCATTAACATAGGGCTGTTGTAAGACAGCCCTTTTTGTTGGAAATCACTTCCATTCGAAATCTATTTTCGTAAGGAAGCATGAACCCATTCAAACATACCATTCGCTTTGCGCTTGTCCTACTTATTCTCGCTGCGGGAATTGGCGGAGTCTATTATTTTTTGAATCGAAGTCATGCGGAATGGTCAAGCCCTTTGGTATTCATCTCATCGGGTTCAACAGGAGCAGTTGAAGTGAAGAATGCAAGTTCAATGGGAGAAGGTTTGGAATGGTCAGCAGAGCTTTCTTTGTCAGATGGAATAGTGCGTTTCATTCAAGAAGTTGCAGCCGATGTTCAAGGGCTTCAATTCGAAAATCAGTCGGCTTGGATCGTAGACAATGGGTCAGATGATTTGGTAGTTCTTCCTGTTGGATATGGAAAAGAAGGAGAGGCACTCGCCTTGAAATGGAACGCGAAATTTCCTGATTTGAAATTTCTTTTTCAAGAATCTTACGCCATTTATGGAAGTGGAAATATTGGCCAGTTGGAAGAAGGAAATCGCTTGAGTGATGTGACATCTTTTTCTTGTGTGAAGAGTACCACCTCGTTTGATTCAAATTGTCATTATTATTTTCGCGTAGATCAGGCTTGGACGGCGCTAGACGATATTCACGGAAGTGAATCTTCGATGATTGCAGGGTTTCAGTGTTCGCCGTTGCACCTTCCAACGAACTCATCGAAATTTTCTTTTCAAAACGTTTTTACAAATGGAAGAACCAATACCAACTATTGGTTCAAAGCAGTTCATGCAGGAAGTCCTAAGGCACTGCTTGCTTATCTCGATTCGCTTCGTCCGCAAGATGCCCGCAATGCATTCATGAGTCTGCGTATGGAGCAAGAAGCTAAGAAGAACATTTCGCTTTTGGATTGGCTGAGTGAAAATGCTACAGGTGAATTGGCCATGGCTAATTTCGGGGCAGACATTCCGAATGCGAGTGGAATGATTTACGCTTTAGGTCTGAAATCAGACAGTGTGAATGTGAGCGTTTTGTTTTCAGATTCATTGGCAGTTGATCCGATTAGAGAAGCAAATGCAGCGGAGTTATTTGCAATGGATAAAATTTATCCAAGTGAAGTGAAGTATTACGGCACTCGCTACAAGAACTTTTTTCTTTTCTCCGAGTCGAAAGAATTGCTCTTAGCGCATCAGCAATTCCTTGCATTGGCAGGATCCATTTCGACAAATAATTTCCCTGCTTTGCCAACTGGAGGAGTCATAACTGGAAGTGATTTGAAATACGCAAGCACGCTCTCTCCCAAGCTGGGCAATGGATGGCGCGTTTGGCATTATTCGCCAGTTGGAGATCGGACGCAAGTGACGTTGGTTGGAAAGGGAGGTGTTCGAGTTGAATTGCCCGAAGTGGTTGTTCCGGATACAATAGCTGCTTTACCTGCAGTTGCGCCCGCTCCAGCGCCTGTTGCAGAAACAGGAAAAACAAAATCGGTGACGAATCACGTTACAGGAAAAACAGATCAAATAAAATATTCAGGTTCGAAAATCGAATGGATTTCCGGAGGGAATACAACGTGGTCGGTAACGCTGTCTGCTGAAATACGCGGAGTGGAGCAGATAGACGCTTTTAAAAACGGAAAGAAGCAGCTTCTGATTTTGACGAACAGTCGTTTGGAAATGCTAGACATTAACGGAAAGAATGTCGTGGGTTATCCGGTTGTTCTTTCTTCCAAGCCCTGCACGAATTTGTGTATAGCTGATTATTCGAACGCTCGCGATTACAGAATTTTGTTTGGTTGTTCGAACGGTACCGTTTACAATTACACTTCGAACGGAAAGCCAACAGTCGGTTGGAATGTGGCGAGTATGAAGAGCGATTTGCCTTCTTCCATTCAATACAAGAAAGTAAACAGACAAGATGAAATTCAAGTTAAGCGAGCAAGCGGAAAAACAACAATCTTGAAACGTAACGGCGCAACGAAATAATGAAAGCAATTTATTTAACGAAGTTCGGAAAGGCTCATGAAGCTTTTGAAATTAGAGAAGTCGCTGATCCGATTTTGGGCGAAGGAGAAGTGTGTGTGAACGTTGAAGTATCTGGATTGAATTTCGCCGATGTGTTGGGAAGGAAGGGATTGTATCCTGCGCTTCCTGTGCCTCCTGTGGTTATGGGATACGATGTGGTTGGAATTGTTGAGGTGGTGGGTGAAGGAGTTTCTTCCGATTGGATTGGAAAGCGCGTGGCGTGTTTAACGCGTTTCGGTGGTTATGCGGAAAAGGTTTGCACCGCCGTTACAGGCATTGCTGAGCTTCCAGATTTCATTCCTTCCAGCGAGGCCTGCGCGTTGGCAACGCAATACGTGACTGCGCTATACATGTGCGATTTCCTTCAACAAACAAAAAAAGGAGAGCGCGTGCTTATTCATGCGGCAGCGGGTGGAGTAGGGACAGCGTTGATTCAGTTGTTGAAGGAAAAGCAATGCGAGATTTTCGCAACCGTTGGAAGCGATGAAAAGGTAAATGCGCTATCAAAACAAGGCATTACGGCAGTGAATTACAATTCTCATGATTACGAAATTGAGATTCGAAAGCATTTAGGAAAAGCCAATCTTGACGTGACGTTCAACAGCATAGGAGGGAAGACGTTCAAGCAAGACATGCGCCTATTGGGTGCAGGTGGAAGATTGATGTTGTTCGGATTTTCAGACCGAACGAGCAAATGGGGCGGAAAGTTGGCCACCTTGAAGTTGGTGTTCGATATGGGAAGACTTATTCCTTTATTGCTTTTAGGAAAGAGCCAGTCTGTGCTCGGTGTGAACATGCTGAGGGTAGCAGATGAGCATCCGGAAATCATTGGAACCCTCTTAAAAGAGCTCGTTCAGATGCATTCAGCAGGAAAAATAAAGCCCGTAATCGGAGGCGAATATTCCTACACTGAAATAGCAAAAGCACATCAATATATAGAGAGTCGCCAAAGCTCAGGAAAAATAATTTTGAAGTGGTGAACACCCTAACACTCATTTTCTTATACATTCGCCAAGAATAATTTTTATATGTCTGCTACTCAAAACAAACTTTCCGCTGCGGGACTCCTCGTTACCCTAGGAATAATTTATGGTGATATTGGAACATCGCCACTGTACGTTCTGAAATCTGTTGTTGGTGATAGACCAATATCTGAATTGCTAATTTATGGTGCGATATCATGTGTCTTTTGGACATTAACCATTCAAACAACAATAAAGTATATATGGATTACTTTACTTGCCGATAACAAAGGTGAGGGAGGGGTTTTCTCTTTATTCAGTTTAGTTAAAAGAAAAGGGAAATGGCTGGTTTGGATTGCAATGGTAGGAGCAGTTACATTGTTGTGTGACGGAATTATTACTCCGCCAATTTCGGTTTCTTCAGCTGTAGAAGGCTTGAAGGTTTTGAATGATGGAATTCCTGTACTTCCCATCGTATTGGTATTAATAACTGGTTTATTTGCAATTCAGAGATACGGAACCAAATTAGTAGGCGTAGCTTTTGGGCCTATTATGCTAGTTTGGTTTTCGATGTTGGCTATTCTTGGATTATACAGCACGTTACAACATCCGGAAATAATTTCTGCGCTTAATCCGAAATACGCAGTTGACTTACTCACGAAATACCCAAATGGTTTTTGGTTGTTGGGTGCTGTTTTCCTTTGCACAACCGGGGCAGAGGCCTTGTACAATGATTTGGGTCACTGTGGAAGAAATAATATTAGAGCAACATGGATATTTGTGAAAATTGCTTTAGTACTGAATTATATGGGACAGGGTGCATGGCTCATGCAGCAGACTGAGTTGTCTGGTCGCAATCCATTTTTTGGTGTAATGCCTGATTGGTTTTTAATTCCTGGAATTTTTATTTCAACCACTGCTGCAATTGTTGCAAGTCAAGCCGTTATTTCAGGTTCATTTACTCTAATTGGTGAAGCAATAAATTTGAATTTTTGGCCACGTGTTGCCATTAAGTTTCCAACAGAAACTAAGGGTCAGTTGTATATACCTAGCGTGAATTGGCTATTGTGGGCTGGTTGTATGGGAATTATGCTTTACTTTAAGGAGTCTGCGCATATGGAGGCGGCTTATGGGGTATTCATCATTATGGCTATGATGATGACATCGGTATTGCTATGGTATTTTTTAGTGTACAAAAAGCACATTCATTTTACTCTTGTGTCAGTGGTTATAGGACTTTTTTTAATCGCAGAAAGTGCGTTTTTGGTAGCGAATTCCATAAAGATGAAAGAGGCTTGGGTTATGCTCATTGCTTTCTTTGGAATTTTTCTGGTTATGTACATCACTGTTCGCTACAGAAAGTTTAGTACTGCCAATATCGGATTCATTTTATTAGATCCATACATCGCAACACTCAGAAAATTATCAGAAGACACAAGTGTACCGAAGTATGCAACTCACTTGGTTTATATGACGAAAGCGAGCTTCACTGATCAAGTTGAAAAATTGGTCATGGATTCTATTTTAGACGGAACTCCCAAGAGGGCAGATGTATACTGGTTTGTGCACATAGACCGTACCAACGAGCCTTACACCATGGAGTACGAGGCGCAAGAATTGGTAGACGACTTGGTGATTAAGGTGAACATTAAATTGGGCTTCCGTGTTCAAGCGAAAGTGCACAATTACTTCTGCTTTATTCTGCAAGATTTAGCTACGAAGAATCATTTCAATCGCATTCAAAAACCAGAGCCATACGGTTCATACAACAACAGTATAGATGTTCGTTTCGTGGTGCTTCAAAAATATTTAAGCGTGGAAAATGAGTTGGGTGTGAACGAGAATTTTATCTTCGAAGCACATCAATTCTTAAAGGGCATTTCGCTCACCGATATTGATGCTTGGGGTTTGGAGGAAAACAGAACTTCGGTTGAAAAAGTGTCAATGGTTGTGAAGTCGGGCGAACGGTGCAATTTAATTATGCGCGGTCACAAAGCGCAACCCTAAATTATATTAATTCGGAAAGCTCCAACCAGCGCATGGTTCCGTTGTCTATTTGATCAGACAACGCGCCAAGTTCTAGTGCAATCTTTTCCATCTGAATGTGATCAGTGGCTTTTAAAAGCTCGGCTTCAAGCTGAGCTTTTTTCTCTTCCCACAAAGGCAAATTCTTTTCAAGTGTTTCGAATTCGTGTTTCTCTTTGAAGGAAATTTTCCCAGGTGTTTTTTTCTTTTCTTCTTTGATGGAAGGGGCTGGCTCTTCCTGCTTCTTTGCTTCGGCAAGTCTTTCTTGCTTTGCTGAAGCTTCGCTCAATACCGCGCGGAAATCGAGCGTGCTGCCTAACAAATCGTGCACGTTTCCTTTTCCATCTAAAAGAAATAAATGGTCTACCAATTTGTCTAAGAAATATCTATCGTGACTCACAATAACCAAGCAGCCTGGGAAATTCAACAAATAATCTTCCAGTGCTGAAAGTGTGAATACGTCTAAGTCGTTGGTTGGCTCATCGAGAATTAAGAAATTCGGATTCTTCATTAACACAAGAAGCAACTGCAAACGCTTGCGTTCGCCTCCGCTCAGTTGATCTATGCGGTTGAAGTGCATGTGCTTCGGAAATAAGAATTTCTCGAGCATTTGCGATGCGCTAATGGTTTTGCCTTTTGCAAGTGGAATGTAATCTGCAACATCGCGAATACATTCGATAAGTCGTTGTTCTGGAATTAAGTTCGAAGCCGATTGCTCGTAAAATCCGAACACCACCGTTTCTCCGTTCACAATCTTTCCGCCATCGGGTTCCATACGCTTGGTCATCAGATTCAGGAAAGTAGATTTTCCACAACCGTTCCTTCCAATGATACCAATACGTTCGTTCGATTTGAAGACGTAATCGAATCCATCCATAACCGTTGAATCGCCCATAGACTTCGTGGCCTTAATGAACTCGACCACCTTCGAACCCATGCGGGTAATATTAATTTCAAGATCCAATTCTCCGTCTTCTGGCTTGCGTTTCAATTTGTCTTTCAACTCTTCGAAAGAGTCCATGCGACTTTTGCTTTTCGTTCCGCGGGCACGTGGCATGCGGCGCGCCCATTCGGCTTCTCGACGAAAGATGTTTAAATTTTTGTCGCGTGAAGCAGATTCGAGTTGCTCTCGTTCTGCTTTCTTTTCCAGATAATAAGAGAAGTTTCCTTTGTATTTGTAGAGCTCTCCGTTTTCCAACTCGAGAATTTCATTCGTAATATTTTCCAAGAAATAACGATCGTGCGTTACCATGAACAAGGTCATGCGCGCTTTCGTTAAATATTCTTCCAACCACTCAATCATGTCCAGATCGAGGTGATTCGTAGGCTCATCTAAAATTAAAAAGTCGGCCTCTTCCAACAACACACGCGCCAAGGCAATGCGTCGGCGCTGACCACCGCTCATGTTTCCCATGAGTTGGTTCAGATCAATGATATTCAATGCGCCTAGAATTTGTTTTGCTTTCGCATCGTAGTCCCAGGCATCAGCATGTTCCATCATATCATGCGCTTCTTGAAGGCCCTCACCAGTTTCAATAGCAACGTCATAAGCTCGAATGGCTTTGGTCATGAGATTGTCTGCCGCGAAGAGAAAGTCAATGGCAGTGCCGTTCGCATCGAATGCTTCGTCTTGAAGCAGAATGGCCCATTTAATTTCTTTGTTGAATGTAATTCTACCGGCATCTGGATAATCTTTTCCGGCTAACATGTGCAGAAGCGTAGATTTTCCTGTTCCGTTTTTCGCTACCAATGCAACTTTTTGTCCCTCTTCAATACCGAAACAAAGGTCTGTAAACAACTCGCGAATACCGAAGGCCTTCGACACATTTTCAACTGATAATACATTCATGGCGCGAAGTTCGTTGAATTTGTTCAATTATACCACAACACATTCCCGTGCAATTGTGTTATTTTCGAAGAGTGAAATTTTATACAGCCCCATTTTTAGACATTCCTGCTGGAAAGTTGTATCGCATTCTTGCCTTGCGATCAGATGTTTTTGTTGTTGAACAGAACTGCGCTTATCAAGATTTGGATGGGAAAGACGAGCACTCCCTTTGGGTTTGGGCAGAAGATGAAAGCGGTACTGTGCACGCTACGGCGCGTTTACTTCCTGCAGGAATTTCATACAAAGAAATCAGTATTGGGCGTGTTTGTTCTTCTCTGTCTTCACGAGGCACAGGTCTTGGAAAGGCGCTTATGAACGAGTGTTTGGAGCAATGTGAACGGATCTGGGGAAAGGAAACCATCACCATTTCAGCACAACAATATCTGTTGAAGTTTTACAATGAATTGGGATTTGTAGAAGAAGGCGAGATGTATTTAGAAGACGATATTCCGCATTTGAAAATGAAACGCAAAGCATGAGTATTTCAATCACGAAATACAACATTCACGAGTGGTTCATGGCCGCTGGAGTGTTTTGTATGAGTGTTTATTCGAAAGGCGTAACGGTGTTTTTAGCACTTGCGTTTTTAGCCATGGTTGTTCAAATATTTTTTGGTGGAAGGAAAATAGAGTGGCGAACTTTTAACGGTTGGGCCTTTCTGCTGTTCGGTGTTTTGTCGGTCTTTTTGCTAACAGGATTTTGGAATGAATGGAATCACAAAACAGCTTTAGCCGAGATTGAAACGAAGATTTCGTTCATTGCGTTTCCGCTGTTTTTTTTATGCACGTCAGCCTCCATTTTGAATTCCTTAAAGAAATTTCAGTGGGCATTGGTGAGTGGATGTGTTTTCTTCGCATTGATCTGTCATGTTCATGCTATTTTTCGATTTTTTGAAACGGGACTTTGGCAAGAGTTTGCATACGGAAGACTATCGTGGACGTTTCATCCGACATACTTGGGGTTTTTCTATTTGCTTTCAATGGTTTTTTTAGCGTCGGAATTTCTTAATTCTAAAAGCAAGCGATATTCGAAATTCTTATGGGTAGGAATTGTTTTCTTTTCCTTAGAAACGGCATTCATGGCTTCTCGCGCGGGATTTCTTGCGTTGTTTTTGTTCTATGCTGTTTTTGTTTTTTATGTGATTCGAAATGGAAAAAATAGAAGGAGGGCTGTACTTGTTATTTCTTCTTCAATGATATCATTCCTGCTATTGTTTTTTGGCTTTTCGCCAATAACAGCAAGAGCCAAGGAAGCTATGGAGAATTCGAAGGGCATAACAGAGGTGAAGAAGGAAGAGAAAGTGGCTAGCACGAGCGAACGCATAGTGAGTTGGCAAACGGCTTGGGAAATAGCACAAGACTATCCGCTGGGTGTTGGAACAGGAAATTGGAAATCGCATTTCAATGAACGTTACACTTTGAAAGGAGCGAACTTTTCAGCAGAGCATTCTCATCCTGCGCACAATGCGTATTTGCAGATTTTAGTGGAATGGGGTTGGATTGGATTGTTTGCGCTATTGGTCCTGCTTGTTGCTGGATTTAAGCGGGCCCTGGAATTAAACGACTTGTTTTTTTTAATGTTCGTTCTTGGGGTGTCGTTTCATTTCATTTTTGAAAGCATGTTAGAACTTCAGCAAGGTATCGTTTTTATTGGGTTTTGGATGTTTTTCTTGATCCATCGAAAACGGAAGTCTGAGGTCTTGGAGACCTAAAAAATGACTATTAGGACAAGTCCTTTATTTTTCTTAAATTCGTTGCGAAATTTATTAGAATGGCAACAATAGAATTGAGGTTACCCAAAATGGGTGAGAGTGTCGCAGAGGCGTCTATTTTAAGTTGGTTAAAGAAGGAAGGCGACCGTGTTACCGCGGACGAGCCTTTGGTTGAAATTGCAACAGATAAAGTGAATAGTGAAGTGCCATCTCCAGAAGACGGTATCTTGGTTTCTTGTCGTGTGAATGTGGGCGATACTGTTCAGGTTGGACATGTGATTGCCGTTATTGAGACGGTGGATGGGGCAAGTGCCCCAGCACCAGTTGCTCCTGCTGCCCCAGCCGCTTCAGAAACAGTTTCCGCACCTTCAGCCCCTGTGGCTGTGGATTCAGGAGCTGCTGTAGTTTCTTCATCAGTTAGATTTTACAGTCCGTTGGTCAAGAACATTGCGAAGCAAGAAAACGTTTCCCAAGCGGAGTTGGATAGCATTTCAGGTACAGGCCAAAACGGTCGTGTAACCAAAGAAAATTTAATGGGATATATTTCCAGCCGAGGGAATAAAGTTGTTTCAGTACAAACGGGTTCATCGACTTTTGCACCAATTGCGAATTCATTTGAAGCCCCTCGTGTTAAAGGTCCTAACATAACCGTTGGTCCAAACGACGAAATTATTGAAATGGACCGCATGCGCAGAATCATTGCCGATCACATGATCATGAGCACGCAGGTTTCTCCGCACGTTACTTCTTATGTTGAAGCAGATTTGACGAATGTTGTGCTGTGGAGAGAAAAGGTGAAGAAGCAATTCGAAGCGAACTCAAAAACGAAGTTGACATTTACTCCGATATTTATTGAAGCTGTTGCGAAAGCTATTCGTGATTTCCCGGGTGTGAATGCTAGTGTAGACGGAAATAACATTATCATGCGCGGAGACATTAACATTGGAATGGCGGCAGCATTGCCATCAGGAAATTTAATTGTGCCAGTTATTAAAAACGCGGATCAGTTGAACTTGGTGGGTATTGCGAAAAAAGTAAATGATTTGGCAGAACGCGCAAGAGCAAATAAATTAACTCCTGATGAAATTCAGGGAGGAACTTATACTTTGACCAATGTTGGTTCATTTGGTAATGTAATGGGCACGCCTATTATTAATCAGCCACAAGTTGCTATCTTAGCGGTAGGAGCAATTCGCAAAAAGCCTGCTGTTATAGAAACACCGCAGGGCGATGCCATTGCTATTAGACATATGATGTTCTTATCTCATTCTTACGATCACCGAATAGTTGATGGTGCATTAGGCGGGCGCTTTGTTCGTCGCGTTGCTGACTATTTGGAAGAGTGGGATGTAAATCGTGAAATCTAATTTTTGAAAACAAAACACCTATGAAAACTCGTTTCTTTTCACTTTTGATTATCGCAGTTGTTGCTATTAGCAATTCGTTTGCGGCTTCGAATTTGGGTAACCCTGAATTTATTGCCGCCTTTGCGGAAGCAAATAAATTAATGGAAGAAAAATTTTGGGATCAAGCTGTGAAAGAATGGAGAAACGTGTTAGTCATGGATCCCGAAAACGTTAATGTGAACTTCAAATTGGGTTACTGCTTGCTTCAAACAGAAACCAATAAGACGGATGCATTAATTTATTTGGAAAAAGCGACTTCAAAAAAGCTTAATGCGAGTTACGACCCTTTTGATCCAAAAGAGAAAGGCGCGCCTGTTGAAGCATTGTACTACCTCGCCATTGCCCAACATTTGAACATGCGCTTCGATCGATCGACCGAAAGTTTAGAGGCAATGAAAGGTCTGGTGAGTAAGAACCACCGTTTGTCTAACCAGATAAACCGGGCCATTGAAACGAACAATGAAGCCAAAAAACAAGTAGCTAGTCCAAAGAATTATAAAATCACAAATGCAGGAGAAATCTTGAATAGTTCTTATGCTGATTTTGGTCCGGTTTTAACGTTTGACGAAACCAGTATTTTCTACACGAGCCGTCGTCTTCGTCCGGATTCGACCAATGCGAACATTCGCGATTTTGAAACAGATAAGTTCCGCGATGATATTTACGTTGCTTTCAAAGGAAGAGACGGAAATTGGGTTCAGCCCGAATTGTTGAATTTGAATTCAGATGACCACGATGCCACAATCTCTGTTTCTCCCGATGGAAATACATTGTTTATCTATCAAGATAGTCTGGGAGATGGTCAAGTTAAGTACTCCACAATCTTAGGAGAAACTTGGAACGCACCAGTAAAGTTCGGTTCTAACATTAATTCGAAATATTGGGAAACACACTGTACTATTTCTGCGAATGGAAATGAATTGTATTTTGTTTCTGATCGTCCAAATGGACAGGGTAAGAGAGATATATATCGTTGCGACAGAAATGCGAATGGGTCATGGGGAATTTCTCAAAATCTGGGAGCAATCATAAATACAACATATGACGAAGATGCACCATTCTTAAGTCCAGATGGAGCATATTTATACTTCGCTTCGAAAGGGCACACAACAATGGGAGGTTTCGATTTGTTCGTCAGTAAAAAAGACAAGGACGGAAATTGGGGTGCGCCTGAGAACATGGGCTATCCGCTGAATACTGTTGATGACGATATATTCTTTCAGCCAATGGCAGACGGTAAGCGTGCTTTTTACAGCTCAAGAAGAGACGGTGGATTGGGTGATTTAGATATTTATGAAGTCGTGATGCCCGTTAAAAAGGGAGACCAATTGGCAAGTTTGAAAGGTGTTTTCAAACCAGCGAAGGGAACGGATTTGCCGAAGGAAGGTTTGAAAGTGGTTATATTAAATACCAAGAGTAACGAAAAGCAAGAATCTTTAGCTAAGAATGACAACGGTGAATTTTTAGCTGTTCTTCAACCTTGTTCTACTTATTCGATTGATTATTTGAATGGAACAGAGAAGCTAAAGAGCGAATCATTATCGGTGCCTTGTGATGGAGAAAAACATGACTACACGCGAGAAATTCAGTTAATTAAAAAGGAAGAGATTGTATTCAATCCGGAAAAGCCGATTCAAACAAAAATTGATGCGGATAAGACCTATGCCGAATACTCGCATTATTTCCTTTATGGTAAAAGTGATTTTTCAATCGAAGAAAAAGAGTTTGTAGAATTCATAGGTAACTGTCAGAAGGTGATTGATCAAAAAGCATTTGTTACAATCAAAATTGAAGGTAGCGCCTCTTATGTTCCTACGGTGAGCAGCAAGACAAACGAAATCCTTTCAAACGAGCGTTCGGTTAATGCTCAGGCGGCATTGACAAAGGCTCTTTTAAAGAATGGGTACCTTGAAAATGTTGACTTCAAATTCGCTGCACCTGTAAATGTTGTTCAAGGTAAAAAGTTTGAAAACGATGCCGTTGCGAATCGCACTGAATACGAGAAGCACCAATACATCAAAGTTAAGGTTCAATAAAATATTACATGCTTCACTTAAAGAGACCGTTGGTTTTTCTTGACCTGGAAACCACCGGGACCGACGTTGCGAAAGATCGCATCGTAGAAATAGCTTTTGTAAAAGTTATGCCAGATGGAGCATCAGAAACCCTTCCGGAATTTCAAAACACTCGATTTTTAATCAATCCTGGAATGCCTATTCCCATTGAATCTTCTTTGGTTCACGGAATTTACGATGCAGACGTGAAGAGCGCTCCGTTGTTTGCAGATTGTGCACCCATGTTGAATGACTTTATTGAGGGATGCGACTTAGCAGGATACAACAGCAACAAGTTCGATATTCCTCTTCTTGCAGAAGAGTTCTTGCGCGTAGGTATTCCTTTTACACTGGATGGAAGAAATACAGTAGATGTGCAGATTCTTTTTCATAAACTTGAGCCAAGGAATTTATCGGCCGCTTTTAAGTATTATACCGGAGGAACATTAGAAAACGCTCACGCTGCTCTTATTGACACTCAGGCTACTTACGAAGTGTTCAAGGGTATGTATGAGAAGTACAAGGACGATGAGCGAGCTCTTCCAACTACCATTGAAGAGATTGAAGCGTTGAGCAGTTACGGAAAGCGTGCTGACCTAATTGGTAACCTTCAATACAACGAAGAAGGAGATATGGTATTCGGATTCGGAAAACACAAAGGAGTGAAAGTGGCAGACGTTCTAACGCGCGAGCCGGGGTATTTCGGTTGGATGATGAATGCCGACTTCCCGTTATACACGAAGGAAGTCCTTCGGAAGTTCCGAAACAACATGATGGTATAAAGCTATGCGAGTTGCAGTCCTCGTCTCGAATGATCTGACATACGATCAACGAGTAAGCAAGATTTGCGATTCCCTTCAACATAAAAAATGGGACGTTCAGCTTGTTGGTGTTTTAAAGACCGAGAGCACTTCTATTCAACGCACATATTCTACAAATCGATTGCGCGTCTTTTTTAGCAAAGGACCTTTGTTTTATTTCATGTTGAACGTGCGCATGTTCTTCTATTTGCTTTTCCATAAAACTGAAATTATTTGGGCGAATGATCTCGATGTCTTGTGGCCGGCGGTATTGATGAAGAAGCTTCGAGGCACAAAAGTCATTTACGATTCTCATGAATATTTTACAGAGGCGGAAGGATTAACGGGAAGAGAGCGTATTAAAGCTATTTGGACCCGCATTGAAGAGCGTTGCATTCCGCAAGTAGATCTCTTTATTACAGTGAATGAAAGCATTGCTTCCATCTACCGAAAGAAATACAACCGCGAAGTTTTAGTTCAACGCAACATGCCCGTTTTGGTGGAAGATGAAAGTGAACGGGAAGAGTTGTTTGAAGTGAAGACCGTGGTTCTTCAAGGGGCATACATAGATCCCGATCGGGGTGGAATGGAATTGGTGGAAGCGTTTCAGTATTTGGAAGGAATTCAATTGCTGATTGTTGGTGCAGGAAGAGATTTGGAGAATATTAAAAGTCGAATTATTGAATTGCAGTTGGAAGAAAAAGTGAAAGTACTTCCTCGCATGTCTTATTTCGATTTGAAGAAGTTAACGCAACGTGTTCACCTGGGCGTTTCGCTGGACAAGCCGTTGCACTTGAATTACACGCTTTCTCTTCCAAACAAATTATTCGATTACATTCATGCCGGAGTGCCTGTGCTTGTAAGCAATTTGGTTGAACCCGCGCGCATTGTGAATGAATTTAAAGTAGGTGAGGTAATTGAAGAAGTAACGCCGAAAGCCATAGCGGAAGGAATTCAGAAAGTGCTGAACTCCGCATCATACGAGGCTTATAGAGCTGCCACCAAAAAAGCAAAGTCGGCGTTGCATTGGCAAGCCGACTTCGATAAACTAGATTTCTCTAAAATTTCTTAGAACAAAAATCCGACAGCAACTCCTGTACGGACGAAGTATCCAACATATGGACGAAAGGCTTCGTTAGGTGCTTCCACAAAAGGTTCGCTAGTGGATACTCGGGTGTCTCCGCTGTTCCAGATGGTTCCGAAATTAACGTCTAGGCTAATTCTATCTTGGAAAATTCTCTGGTAACCGAATGACATTCCAACGCCGCCTGTATTGATGTTACGTTTGTTGTAATCGTAGATAGTCATGTATGTAATGGGGTCGTATCCCACATAAATTTGTTCAAGCGCTTCCATATACTGGTAACGTGCAAACATAGAAAGGTAGATACCTTCAGGGGCATTGTAGCGCCCCATGTAGTAACGGAATTCCGGGGTAATGGCAACGCGGGTAATGAAACTGCTTGCAAAACCATCGCTTTGATCTTGGTACAAAGCACCAATAACGAAGCTTGATCTTTCTTTCGTTTGATGTTCGAAAGACACATTAGCGGTGCGCATAATGGGCGAAGAAATATCCAGCTTTAGGATGTTCTTTTTTTGCGCTGAAACCACACTTGTGGTCAAAATGAGCGCGATTACGAATAACTTGCTTATAAACTGCATATATTTTTCTTTTTGTATGAATAAATTTAATGCAATTTCGCTAAGTAGAAACGAAAAAAAACTATGACAAAAAAGTTTAACATCATTTATCTCAGTTTAGCTCCAGTATTATTTGGATTAAGTTGGTTTATTTCTCGTGAACTGTTCAGCCACTTCATGAAGAACAAAGGAACAATTGAGAATCCTGCAAAAGACAATTCATTTGTCTTCGCTTGCGGATTTTCATTCCTGTACCTGTTGGTGTTTTTTATCATTCGTGACCTCTATCCGAAAAAAAATAACAAGTCGTAAATACATTACAAGATCACACAACAAATTTGTCAAACAATTAAAAATTAAAGAAACATCATGACTGAGATAAACAAAGAAAAATTGAAGGCTCTTCAATTAACCATGGATAAGTTGGAAAAGACTTACGGGAAGGGCGCTGTAATGAAATTAGGCGATAGCGCTGTGGAATCAATGGAAGTGATTCCAAGCGGATCATTGGGTCTTGACCTTGCATTAGGAATAGGCGGATTTCCGAAAGGAAGAATCGTAGAGATCTACGGTCCGGAATCTTCGGGTAAGACAACGTTAGCCATTCACGCCATTGCTGAATGTCAAAAGTTGGGCGGTATCGCTGCCATTATTGATGCGGAACACGCGTTTGATAAATTCTATGCTGAAGCTTTGGGTGTGGATACCCAGAACCTTTTGATCTCTCAACCCGATAACGGTGAGCAAGGTTTAGAGATTGCTGATAACCTCATTCGTTCGGGCGCCATTGACTTAATTGTCATTGACTCTGTAGCTGCATTAACTCCACGTTCAGAGATTGAAGGAGAAATGGGCGATGCGAACGTAGGTGTGCAAGCGCGTTTAATGTCGAAGGCATTGCGTAAGCTTACAGGTACGATTAGCAAGACCGGATGTTGCTGCATCTTCATTAACCAATTGCGTGAAAAGATTGGTGTCATGTTCGGTAATCCAGAAACTACCACAGGTGGTAATGCTTTGAAGTTTTACGCTTCCATTCGTCTAGATATTCGTCGCTCTACTCAGTTGAAAGACGGAGAGAACGTGATTGGAAATCACACGAAGGTGAAGGTGGTAAAAAACAAAGTTGCTCCACCGTTTAGAACTGCTGAGTTCGACATTATCTACGGTCAAGGAATCAGCCGCGTTGGCGAATTAATTGATATGGGAGTTGATCTGAATATTGTGAAAAAAGCAGGTTCTTGGTTCTCTTACGGTGAAACCAAATTGGGACAAGGACGCGATGCTGTGAAACAATTGTTAGACGACAATCCAGAATTAATGGCGGAAATCGAAGGCAAAGTGAAAGCAGCTCTTGCAGCGAAAACTGCATAGTCTTATTTCACAGACAAATAAAAAGAGGAACCATCGGTTCCTCTTTTTTATTTCCACCAAAATGGAATTACTTAATGTATCTCCAGTCTTGATTGTTCTTAATCGTTTTCAACGAATGGTAGATCAAATGAATAACGGCCTCTACGTCGTCTTTAGCAACCATTTCAACCGTTGTGTGCATATATCGCAACGGCAGTGAAATGAGCGCGCTAGCCACACCGGCATTGCTGTAAGCGAAAGCGTCAGTGTCAGTTCCTGTTGCTCTGTAAACAGCGGCACGTTGAATATCGATTTTGTTTTTTTCAGCAGCTGTAATAATATGCTTCAATAAGTTGTTCTGCACAGCTGGGCCGTAGCTCAATACAGGCCCTTTACCGCAAGAAATATCTCCGCTCATGATCTTGCTCATCATGGGCGTTTGCGTGTCGTGACATACGTCTGTAACGATGGCAACATCCGGATTAATACGATGCGCAATCATTTCAGCGCCACGCAATCCAATTTCTTCTTGAACGGAGTTCGTGAAGTACACACCGAATGGAAGTTTGACTTTGTTTTCTTTCAACATGCGCGCTACTTCGGCAATCATGAATCCTCCTATGCGGTTGTCTAACGCGCGACCTAAGTAGTAGCGATCGTTCAGCACCATGAACTCATCTTCGAAGGTGGCCACGCATCCCACGTGAATGCCAAGTCCTTCCACCTCCTCTTTTGTTCTAGCGCCTACATCTAAGAAAATATTTTTCATGGAAGGAGCTTCCTCTTTCTCTTGACGAACGTGAATCGCCGGCCATCCGAATACGCCTTTCACCAATCCTTTTGGGGTTTGAATATTCACACGCATAGAAGGCGCAATCATGTGATCGCTTCCGCCGTTGCGACGCAAGTATATAAATCCATCTGGCGTAATGTAATGCACGAACCAAGCGATTTCATCGGCGTGCGCTTCCACAACAACTTTGTACGGAGCATCTGGATTAATTACACCAACCACGGTTCCGTAAGTGTCTACGATGTGAGTATCGATGTAGGGACGAATGTAATCTAACCACATTTGCTGTCCGGGTGTTTCGAATCCGGTGGGCGCAATGTTGTTAATGTATTTCTCTAAGAACTCGTGACTTTTCGCATTCAAGATGCTCTTCGGTTTTTTTGTAGCGGATGCTTTCGTTTTCTTTGCCATAGCAATTATTTGTTAATCAAAAGTAAAGAGATAAAAATCTCGTGGACGTTTACCAAGAAAATAGTTTGAACAATACCGCGGTGAACAAATCGCGCACGCGTGAATTGGTGAAAACGTCCGACGGTTCTTTCACGTTGTTTATTCCGGAAGTGCAAGAGACGTATCACAGTACTCACGGCGCGGTGCAAGAGTCTATGCACGTCTTTATTGAAAACGGATTGAAGGCTTGCGACAAAGAAGAGATACGCGTTTTGGAAGTGGGCTTGGGAACGGGATTGAACGCCATGCTAACCCTTCAACATGCAACACAAAAAATCGACTACTGCGCCCTTGAGCCATATCCGTTGTCGAAGGAAATTTTGAATGAATTAGCTACTAGCGGATCAGATCAATTCGAAATGAAATTTCATGCTTCGAATGTTGGCGAATGGATCTCCATTCAAGAAAATTTTTCATTTGTTCGAATGGAAATTGGGTTGGAAGAATTTTCTTCCGAAGAGAAATTCGATGTCATTTATTACGATGCCTTCGGACCTCGCGTAGAGCCTGGCTTGTGGACGTTAGAGCGCATGCAACAATGTTTCGATTTGTTGAATGATGGTGGCATCTTCGTTACCTATTGCGCGAAAGGCGAAGTGCGTCGCAATCTTCAAGCGGCGGGGTTTGTGGTGGAAAGGTTGGCTGGGCCGCCGGGCAAGCGCGAAATGCTTAGAGGGGTTAAGAGAAGTTAAGAGAAGATAAATCGGGTCGAAATATCTTTCGACCCTCAGGTAAGAGAAGGGAAGATAGGTTAAGAGAGGGGAAGAAAATTCATTCTCATTCTCTTTCTGTTTCTCATTCTATCTTGTACCAATTTCCGGCTATTCGTTCCAAGCTTTTCGCTACGCTCAAAGGCTTTCCACTTCTATCCGGGGTATTGAAGAATTGTTTTGAATAGTTAATTTCTGCTCTTTACTTTTAATTACCTTTAGCTAACCGCAACAAACCTGCGCCTATCTCGCTGCAATGACATGTATTGGGTAGGTTTGTAGCGCGTATAAGTAAGTTAGCAGTAATGGTAGGACGACCCAACCAACAATAAGATTCAACTCAAAAAAAACATTATTTACAAAAAATATGGCAAT
>CANKYR010000020.1 GCA_947488195.1 Flavobacteriales bacterium | reverse complement strand
AAGATACTTCGTAAGAAGCTTCGCTAATGAGCTACTTGCATTAGGCAACTTGCAAAGCAATTAGATCTTGTGAAACATCTTTCGAAGAATCTTGTGCAACATCTTGCAAAGCATTTGCATCTTGTGAAACATCTTTCGAAGAATCTTGCAAACCTCACTATTTTTGTCATTAAACAACCCAGCACATGACCCCTCTTGAATCCGCCAAAGAAAAAGCACGCTTGTGGAAGACATACGATTTAGATGCAGAGACGCGTGCAGAGATTGAACGCATGGAGCGTGAAGATGAGAAGTTGTTTGTTGATTCGTTTTATTCCGATTTGGAATTTGGAACGGGAGGGCTGCGCGGTGTGATGGGTGTGGGAAGTATGCGCATGAACAAGTATACCGTGGGAATGGCCACGCAAGGTTTGGCGAATTATATTTTGAAACACCATGCGCAAGTGGGTGGTGAGGGTTCGGTGGCGATAGCGTATGATTCGAGGAATAACTCGAGTTATTTCGCACAAATTGCTGCAGATATTCTGGCTGAAAATGGGATTCGTGTTTACCTGTATTCTGAATTGCGTCCAACACCGTTGTTGTCGTTCACGGTTCGTGAATTGAAGTGCACCGCAGGTATCGTTATCACTGCTTCGCACAATCCGAAAGAGTATAATGGATACAAGGTTTATTGGAGCGATGGCGGGCAGATATTGCCGCCGCATGACGGGGGGATTATTAATGAGGTGAAGGGTGTTATGGGAGGGGTCAGTGCTACGCAAGATGCAAATGCTTTGCAAGATGCACCTTCGGTGCAAGATTCTGCGAAAGATGCTTCGCAAGACCTTTCGGAGAATCTAACGCTAATTAATGATGTTCCGTCTTATGTAGAGGAAAAATATTTGGAATTGGTTAGAGGATTAACGCTTTCTGAAGATGCTGTTAAGAGTGAAAGTGACATCTCCATTGTGTATACTTCTATACATGGTTCGGGGATAACGTTGGTGCCGAAGACCCTGGCGGCGTTGGGATTTTCGAATGTAAGTGTGGTGGAAGAGCAAGCGGTGCCGGATGGAAATTTTCCTACAGTGGAGTCTCCGAATCCGGAAGAGAAGTCGGCTATGAAAATGGCGTTGGAGTTGGGAGAAAAAGTAAATGCTGAATTGGTTTTGGGAACAGATCCGGATACAGATCGTGTTGGATTGGCGGTACGAAACGACAACAACGAGTTGGTGCTCATCAATGGCAATCAAGCGGGAAGCTTATTGGTGTATTACCGTTTGTTGGTGGGGAAGGAAAAAGGAAAACTTCCTGTTAATCCGTTTATTGGAAAGACCATCGTAACGACTGAATTAATTGCCCGCATTGCGGAATCGTTCGGGGTGCCTTGTTACGACACATTAACCGGATTCAAGTTTATAGCGGGACTCATTAAAGAAAAAGAAGGAAAAGAAAATTTTGTGGCGGGAGGAGAAGAGAGCTACGGTTATTTGGTGAGTGATTTTGTTCGCGACAAGGACGCTGCTTTATCGGCGGTGCAGTTCGCGGAGATTGCTGCCTATGCGAAGAGTAAAGGAACAACGATGTGGGGAATGCTGAAGGATCTTTATTTGCAACATGGTGTCTTCCAGGAAGAGTTGGTGAGTATTACGTTGAAGGGAATAGACGGTGTTACGCAGATTCAAAATATGATGTCGCGTCTTCGTGCCACACCTCCGCAAACCTTTGGCGGAGTAGCGCTGACAGAATTGCACGATGTGAAAGCAGGTACATGCAAGAACATGATTTCGGGTGAAGTAACGACACTCCCCTATCCGAGTTCCGACGTCTTGCAATTCATTCTCGCCGACGGCAGCAAGATCAGCGCCCGTCCGAGTGGCACCGAGCCGAAGATTAAATTTTACTTTTCTTTGAGGAAGGAAATCACCTTTGCTGAAGAAGTAATTGAAGCGCAGTCCGAGCTGATGCGTAGAATTGAGGTGATTAAGCAGGAACTGTTGTCAAGATAATTCCGCTTTGCGGGTAAATTGAAATTACAAATAAATTCACTTCGTTAGTAAGTTGAAGTAAGTGGCTGCGCCATAAGTCAGATCATATTTCCTTACAGCCGAAGGCAATTTACTTCAATTTACCCACGACGTGGACTTAAAATAATTTGCTGCGGCTGTAAGTTATGTGAATTCGCGACATGTCGGAAAGTCCACCAAACCGTGGTACTCAGAAAGAATACTGAATTAATTATGCGTTTTTCTTATAAGGATGATTTCTCAATTCTCTCAATTAAAATGAAATTTGAGAAAAAATTATGTACGAAAAAAGTGAAGAATTTGCTCTGCGGATTGTTAAACTATTCAAACACTTACAGGGTAATGAGAAAGAATTTATTATCTCGAAACAGATACTACGAAGTGGGACTTCAATTGGCGCGAATTTAAGCGAGGCTCGCGGTGCAGAATCTACAAGAGACTATATTCATAAACTGCACATCTCATTCAAAGAAACCTACGAAACTCAATACTGGTTGAGGTTATTATACAAATCAGATTATCTAAACTCGAAACAATTCGAAGCTCTTGATTCCGGTTGTACCGATCTTCGAAATCAAATCGCTAGAACATTGATAAGCCAGAAGAAAAAGTTGAAATGACAAGTAAATTCCCTGCGGGGTAAGTTGAAGTAAATAGCCTGCGGCTGTAAGGAAATACAATCTGACTTACGGCGAAGCCACTTACTTTAATTTACTTCAAAGCAATTTATTCTAATTCCCTGCGGGGTAAGTTGAAGTAAATAGCCTGCGGCTGTAAGGAAATACAATCTGACTTACGGCGAAGCCACTTACTTTAACTTACACCTGAAAGGTATTTATTTTAACAGCCCCAGAAGATAGCTCCCGTATCCACTCTTCACCAACGGCTTCGCAAGCTCAACCAATTGCCCCTGATCGATATACCCCATCCGATAAGCAATTTCTTCTATGCATGAAATCTTTTGTCCTTGACGCTCTTCCATGACTTGTACGAATTGTCCGGCTTGCATCAACGAAGCAAAAGTACCAGTATCTAACCAAGCAGTACCTCTGTTGAAGACGCTTACTGCTAATTGTCCGCGTTTCAAATATTCTTGATTCACATCGGTAATTTCGTATTCTCCACGCGCAGAAGGTTTTAGATTCTTTGCTATTTCAACTACTGAATTGTCGTAGAAATACAATCCTGGAACGGCGAAATTACTCTTTGGTTGTGACGGTTTTTCTTCAATGGAAATAACCTTTCCTTCCGAATCAAATTCTACCACCCCGTATCGTTCAGGATCGTTGACGTGATAGGCAAATACTTTTCCGCCTTCCACTGCTGTACTTGCTTGCAACAATTTGCTGAGGCCACTTGCGTAAAAAATATTGTCGCCCAAGATTAAAGCAACTTTTTCTTTGCCAATAAATTCTTCTCCGACTACAAAGGCTTGGGCCAGTCCGTTGGGTTCTTGTTGCTCGGCGTATTCGAAGGTGCAGCCCAATTGAGAGCCGTCTCCTAATAATTTGCTGAATCCAGGTAAATCATGCGGAGTAGAAATAATCAAAATCTCACGAATGCCCGCTAACATTAATACCGAAAGCGGATAGTAAATCATGGGTTTATCATAAACAGGCATGAGCTGCTTACTTACAGCCAGGGTTAACGGATGCAATCGCGTTCCTGAACCACCGGCGAGAATTATTCCTTTCATGCGATTAACGATTAGGGTATTGATTGTTGTAATAAGTCTGATATGCACCCGAAGTTACATTGTTCAACCACTCGCTGTTGTTCAAATACCAGTCGACTGTTTTTTCAATGCCCTCTTCAAATTGCAAGGAGGGTTTCCAACCCAATTCATTCATGATCTTGGTTGAATCGATGGCATAACGCAAATCATGTCCAGCACGATCGGTAACAAATTGAATGAGCTTTTCCGATTCGCCTTCCGAGCGATTTAATTTCTGATCTAAAATCTTACACAGCAACTTCACCACATCTATGTTTTTCCATTCGTTGAATCCGCCTATGTTGTAGGTCTCTCCTATTTTCCCTTCGTGAAAAACTTTGTCAATGGCTTTGGCGTGATCTTCCACGTACAACCAATCACGCACGTTCTCTCCTTTGCCGTATACAGGAAGGGGTTTGTTGTGAATGATGTTGTGAATGATGAGTGGAATTAATTTTTCTGGAAAGTGATTCGGACCGTAATTGTTCGAGCAATTGCTTATTACAATTGGAAGACCATAGGTGTTTCCGTAAGCACGAACAAAATGATCGGAGGCCGCTTTGGAAGCGGAATACGGCGAACGCGGGTCGTAGGGGGTCTGTTCGGTGAAGAACTCCTCGGGGTTGTGTAACTCTCCGTACACCTCATCGGTAGAGACGTGATAGAATCGTTTTCCTTCGAAGTTGTTTTTCCAATTTGCAACAGCTGCATTTAAAAGCGTTACCGTACCCACCACATTCGTTTGCACAAACTCCATGGGATTCGAGATGCTACGGTCTACGTGCGACTCGGCGGCCAAGTGAATGACCCCTGCGAAATTGTATTTCTCGAAAAGCGATTGTACAAAAGTTGCCTCTGCAATGTCTCCTTTCTCGAAAGTATAATTCTGAAGATGTTCAACATCGCGCAAATTCTCGAGATTCCCAGCGTAGGTGAGTTTGTCGAGATTCACGACATGCAGATTCTCGTGCGTTCGTAAAAAGTGTCGAACAACATGAGAGCCTATGAATCCGGCTCCGCCTGTGATGAGAATATTCTCCATTTTATACAGCATTTTCGTCACCCACTATCATGTTTCGAACAGTCATGAAGATAATTCGAATATCGAGAACGAACGACCAGTTTTCCACATACCAGATATCGGCTTCAACGCGTTTTTGCATATCGCTCACCTCATTGGTTTCGCCTCTGTGTCCGGTTACTTGCGCCCAACCTGTAATGCCTGGTTTCGCGAAATGACGCACCAAGAATTTACTCACCAGTTTGCTATAATCTTCTGTGTGTTTAAGCATGTGAGGGCGCGGACCGACAACAGACATTTCTCCTCTTAGAACATTGAAAAACTGAGGTAGTTCGTCGAAATTTGATTTCCTCAGAAACTTTCCCACTCGGGTAATTCGTGCATCATTCTTGGTGGCTTGTAGTTTATCACTCAGCTCATTTACTGCCATGGTCCGGAATTTATAACACCAAAATTGCATGTTATTTTCACCCGATCTCAATTGTTTAAAGAAGATCGGACCTTTAGAATTCAATTTAATGGCCATTGCAACCCAAGGAAATATGAGCGGCGTAAGAACAATTAGGGCTAGCAGAGAGAAGATTACATCGAATATTCGTTTAAACAATTTGTTCAAAGGAAGTTGAAGGGGTTCTTTCCTTAGGGTAACCACAGGAATTCCGCGATAAGAATCTATATTGGGCTGTCTTCCGGAAATAGGCACTCCGAAATAAGGAATTAATTTAAATCGAATTAAATTGTTTTCACAGTAATCAATCAGTTCCTTCAATAATTCATCTTCGTCTTGCCCTACTTTCCAAAATACTTCGTCTACCTTGTTTGTTTCGAGATAGCTCATAATGGTCTCTGCATCACCCAAGAAATTCATGTTCGGCGTAACTCCGGGTTTGAAGTAAGCGGTTGTTGGATTAAAATAGCCATCTACTTTATATCCCAACGCCAAATTCTTCTCTAAAAAATTATAGAGTGTTGCGCTAACCTTATCATTACCTACAACGACTACTCGGCGAAAGTTACCTCCTTTTTGTCTGTATGCGATATTGGTCTTGTGGAAGACGGTTCTGAATGTCACTAATAAGATTAGAAAGTATAAAGAGAGATAGAATACCCACAAGCGAGATATTTCATCGAAATCTAACACCACAATGACAAGAAACATCAGTCCGAAGTATAGGAGTAGTGTGTAGATTATTTTCCGAATTTGCTTGTCAATGCTGTCTATACGCACAAGGCTATAGAGCTCGTTTTGCGAAGCGATTAGCAACCAAATAATTGGAGCCAAAGCTAAAAAGTCGAAATACTCCCCTCCACTGCCTTGATTCTGAATTTTCCCGAAGCGGGTAATGGTGGCCAACAAAATAGCAAGTCCAAGCGCAAGAACATCAAGCGCGCCAATAATAAGAGGGAAATAATAGGATAAACCTTGTTTTTTCACAGAAGCGAAATTAGCAATTATTTTTGCTTACGAAATAATTTAATTTCTAGACACTGCCTGGTTAGAAGCAGAATGAACAAGGAATTTGTGACAAAATATCTTTTGAAAAGTCTTTGAGGTTCTTGCATGAGGCGGAACAGCCATTCTAATCCGGCATTTTGCATCCATTCGGGCGCTCTTTTCTGCATACCCACAAGAACAGGTAAGGCACCCCCAATTCCGACCATACAGGCATTTATTTTGCCTTTCATGCAAGCCATCCATTTTTCCTGTTTGGGACAACCCAGAACAACAAGAACTAAGTTTGCACCTGATGCATTGATTCGGTCAATACATTCCTCTTCTTCTTGAATTGAGAGAGGTCTGAAGGGTGGGCTTTCGAAACTGACGTTTTTGAGTTGTGGGTAATGAATCTTTACAAACCTCTCGGTTTGCCTCATCATTTCCTCTGTACCGCCATAAAAATACACAACCATATCTTCAGCCTCAGCGGCATTGAGCAATTCGGGTAACAGATCCATCCCTGCAACGCGTTCTTGTTTTATCCCGTAAAGCAATCTGAGGGCCCATACTAGTGGCATTCCATCTGAAGTTGCCAAATCTGCTCTATTTACTATTTCCGCATAGTCCCGGTCATTGTGTGCTTCAATGGTCATGTGCACGTTCGCCACGCACACGTAGGATGACGAATTGGAAACTGCCAATTCAATAATTCTATTGGCGATATCGACAAAAGAAAAAGTAGAGATATTTAGCTCTAAAATTTTTTTTTTCAAAGTTTCTTTCTTGCAATTAATCTCACATGCTCTTCCTTTTCTTTGTTCGAGTCAAATCTATCTCTTATTTTTTTTGCGGGATTTCCAGCATAAATAGCGTAAGGCTCGGTGTCTCGTGTAACCACAGAACCCGCTGCTATTAAACAACCGTCATGAATATTCACCCCCTGCGTAATTGTTGAACCATAGCCTATCCACACATCATTGCCAATTCGAGTTACTAAATCTATTCCTTTCCAATTGTAGTGCTTATCTCTTATGGCGGAAGCTAAGCGAATTGGTGTGCCAATTTGTTGAAAGTTGTGGTCATATTTACCAACTACAGCCACCCGATTGCCAAAAATCACATTGTCACCAATGATACAATCGGTTTCAATAAAAGAATCTCTTCCCAAATAAAAGTTTTTTCCTATAACCATTGTAGACTTTGCCCAAATATTCGTGCGTTTTCCAGCATGAAATCCCTTATTGATTTTATACTTTCGATATTTAATTTGAACTAAGAAAATATCTCTAAACTTTTTTAAAAGCCTTCTCATAATCCCAAAATTGTTTCGATTTTAGACCGTATTCTAGCAATATAGCCCATTTTTTTTTGAAATGATTTTTGCATTTCTGTGTCAATCTGTGTTATTCGAGGAAATTCAAAGTGCACATCGTTCTGCGCCTCAAAAATAGGAATATAGCGCTTTGAAGAGCCTCGTGTATGGGTTGCATTCATTCCAAAACCTACGTTTCGTATTTTTGAGGTCTTTGGATAGAGTGTTAAGCCTTTTTCTTTAAATTGAGCGTAGAACCAACGAATGGCCCAAGAATCCAAGTCGCCGTTCATTTGTTTTTTTAACATTTGATTTAAATCTGATCCGCCTTTTGCAAATAGTCTTTTAGATTCTCTATCAACACTAAACCTTTCATAATCACTCATATTCCAATCAACTCTTTCCCATCGATTTTTCCATGTGGACCAGCCCCATGACCAGCCTCGATTCAAAAAATAAAACTCTGATTGATTATTCTTATTTAAATTAAATGAATATCCCGAAATTGAAAACACTGACGGTGATTCGTTAAATCGAATCAAGCCTTCATTCATGAAATTTAGAAAATTGGCACTTGTTACCAAATCATCTTCTAAAACAACAATCTTTTCATGATCTAGAAAAATTTTACTAACCCCCTGAATAATTGAGTTTGCTAGCCCCATATTTTCAGTCGCTTCATAGACTGTTAGCGATTTAAACCCTTCAATTGCATTAACATAGGATCTTACTTTATCTACTTCAATCTTATCTACATCATTTTTTGCTGCATCAGAAAAAACATACAATTCAGAGTCCGGCGCTAAAAAATTCTTTTTAAGGGCCTCAACTGTTTGAATTAAAGTGTCAAGCCGTTTATAACAAAACAGTACAATTGGAGCTAAGTGAGTCATCTTTATTAAAATATTAAATGCATGTCTTAAGTATTTATTGTTTTAATTTCCATAATGCTGGTACAATTGCCCGTAAATGAATGGTAAAATAGTGAAAACAGGCCACTACTAAACCATTATGTCTTTTATCGAATACAAAAAATTCGGGTGGGTAACAACCGCTCGATGCCGTATATAAATTTTGCAATCGCTTTCTCAAACCTAGGGAAGTATTCCGCCATTTAGGAACAAAATCATGACTTTCACAGGTACCTATATAATCGGGGGCAACAAATATCTCGATTCCCATTTTACGTGCCCGAAGACTGTAATCGAAATCGCCCACAGCATGATGAAAAATAGGGTCCAGATTTCCTAGCTTGCGAAAAACTTCTTTTGGAATTAAAACGCAATTGCCGTTGCAATAGTCACTCCTCTGGTAGTCACCATTGGGTAATACTAATTTCCGTTGTGTATTATTGTAACCGCCATAAGTTGCTTTTTGATCAAGTTGGGATTTCGTAGTTCCGCAAACGATAGCGCTCGGAAACTTTTCCTTTAATAAAATTTGAAATGCATTTTTTTTCAAAAAAGTATCGTCATTCAACCATAAATAACAATCAAAATCTTGCGCATCTGCTGCGGTTTCCCATGCCAGATGCATACCACGGTTCCAATACAGATTTCCATTCCCTTGAATGATGTATACTTGTGGAAACTCGTTTTTTACCGCTTCGCCAGTTCCATCATTAGAAGCATCGTCAACTAAAAAGACATCAATGGAATAAGATTCTTCTAATCCAGCTTGTTCGTATAAGGCGGTAACGCATTGGATGGTTTTCTCCCGGCGATTGTGGCAGGTAAGAAGCACTGCAATTGTTGAAATTAGGATCATTTAAAAACTAAACTAATTGGTTAAAAATACTTAATACAGTCTTTTTGCTTTCTAGGATTGGTATTTGAAATATACAGCACTCCGAGTATTTCAATTCTATTTTTCTCGAGCCAACAATCAAACATGTCTGGAGATAATGAAGGCAATCAGAATTGAGCAATTTTTTTATTGAAGTGGTTTGTTCCCGCATTTTGTTTTGATCGTTTCACACAAAAAAGAATTAAAATTATTGGGGAGAATTCCATTGGATTCGAGAATATTATTAAAAGAATGCATAACGTTGTAAAAATTGTAATTAAATGATTTTTTGAAAAATGTTGCAAGTTTCTATACAATAAACCTAAATATATGACTAGGCCTAAAACCCCAAAAACCAACAAAAGATTAAATAAACCAGATGATCTAATTACATTAGCGCCATAAATTTTATAAAGACTGTTTTTTCCTGTTGTTTGTATATCAACACCGTATCCTAATAAAGGACGCTCCAAGAATGTCGGTAAATCTATAATGACACTAGTAAATCTTGTGACGCCGACAATATAGTCCGGGTTTTTAGAAGCTTTATCAGCTTCTTCTTCGATTCCCTCTAGTTGAGCACTAATTTTACCGGATAATACTTGGGAATTATAAAATAAATACATCCCGACTGGGAAAAATATAGCGAGGCCAATTACCTTGACTCTGCCTTTATAATTATTAAGAAAATTAAAAAGTAAAATCAAACCAAGCAATAAGTAACCGGTTGTAGATATGGTTGTCAATAAACCTAATGAGATAATTATTTTTTCTCTGGATTTTTTTTCAGAGCTGTAAAATTGTAAAAGCAAAAGTGCTATAAGTAAAAGTGCGGCAAAAGCACCTGGCTCCCACATGCAACCACTGTTCCGCATTGGGTGAACGCGAGTAAAATTAAAAAATAGCGAGTTAGAATTACCTCGAGAATCCATCCCAAACAAGTTATTGAATTTAAACAATAAGTCGGGGACCAATAATTGCAACACGTATCCGAAAAAACTCACAATCGTCAAAAAACAGACAACTTTTATAAAATTGTCAATGAACTGACTTTTATTTATTCTGACAATGAGAATTGCTAAAATAATTTTTATCAACCATCCAACCCATGTTACAATATTAATGCTCGAATTTGCCACATAATAGTAGCCTATAATAAATATTACTAAAAATAATATGCTAAATAATTGTTTGCTAGAAAATTGAAATATTCTTTTTTTGATAGCATAACCGAGCGTGAATAAAAAAAATAAACTTATGTAAATTTCATCTGATGAAATAAAAGATGCATTAGAACTAAATACAATCAAGGCAAAAACGAAAAAGTTGTCGATGATTTGATGTTTATTGATAATCATTATTGTGCTTAATAAATTTAGCTGGGTTCCCTGCCCAAATTTCATTTTTTGGTATGGACTTCGTAACAACAGAACATGCCCCGATAATAGAGTTTTCTCCTATGATTACACCTTTTAGGATTGTCGAATGGGCCCCAATAAAGCAATTATCCTCTAATAATACTGGTGCCGTTTTGGTATTTGATTTATATAACTTACTGTTGTTTCTGTTGTCATGATTCAAACTATGAAAATCTGTGTCATAAATAACAACATTTCCTCCTATTCTTACATTATTACCTATTGTAATGACATTCGAGCAGAAAATAGCTGTTGAACTCATACCTAAATTATTTCCTATTTTCAGAACGCCTTTTTCACCAACAATTATACTACATTTATTAAACCGGCCTATTGGATTAGCGTTTTCTCTATTGTTCATTTTTCAAATTTTCTCCTATGAAGAGATAACATCCTAATGCAACGTTTACTTTCGGCACTCCATTACTTTTAAAAGTCGAGAATTTGGCGCCGTTCACAAATAACAAAATATATGTTGTTAAATAATCTATTGGTTTTTGAATTATGAAAATAATTCTTTTTAAGACTTTAAAAAGGCGTGTTAAGGTCATTTTCATTGGTTCCAAATTCCTTTTGCTGTTTCAGATATAATTTTTTTAAACTGTATTCTAGAAAAAACAATCCCCGGGGCAATACAAATTATTGTACTAATCATAACTCCTACAACTCCAAAATCAAGTGATTTTGCAATGTAAATAGAAAGAGGTATATTTATTAGTGCCATTAATAAAGACAGGTATAGTTGAATCTTAATTTTTCCAGTTGCATTTATATAATAATTATATGGTGTTAACACAATAATAAAAATTGTCATAATGCAAACCGCAAGATTTATTTCAAAAGGAATGAATACAGAGGGACCTAGCCAAAAATTTAAAATGTACTTTGACAGAAATAGAATCACTAAACAGAGAATTGAAAATAGAATAACAAATCGCTCAAGACTCTTCATAGCACCTTTAATCCAAATGGTATCGGCTTTCACATGCGCCTCCGTAAAAGTTGACCAATAGGGGGTCGCCAATATTGCAAATATCATTGAACTAATTGTAAATAATTTTAAGGAAAGGTTATATTGAACAACATCTTCAGGGGAGAATAGTTGAGAAATAATTATATTGTCGGTAGAGGTAATTACCACCCATGAAATTTGAATTATAAAAAATTTGCTCCCTAATCCGAAAATATCTTTCAGGTGCTCTTTCTTCCAATATTTATAATTAGGTTTGCAATAGTTATATCGTCCTTTAAAAGCAAAGAAATTAAACCCAACCAACAAAAGTGTAGGAAACACTGAGTAAATAACACCAAAAATAAGCAAAGAACTATTTGTGGTTTTCGTCAACAACCAAACTATCAACAAGGACCCTAAATTGGTAAGAAAAGTTATCTTCCCTTGAGTTGAATGGTGTTGATCCGCTGTATAAATTGTGGTTATTAGTTTTACGACTAATTGCAAACAGAAGAAACCAAATACAATAGGCATTAAGAGACCTAGGTCTTTGTGTAATGACGGAGAAGTATTAAAGACTTTCGTCCAATCAATAAAAAAGTTAAGTCCTACAAACAAAATAATTAACCCGATACTAACAGCACCAATTGTGAAATAAGCTGAACTCACAAAAGCCTTGGCAAGAGTTAAATCTCCATTGGCCTTGGCTTCGGCAAATTTATTGCGTAAACCATTACCTAATCCAATGTCAAAAAATGAAAACCAAGCAATAAAAGAACTCAACGTTAACCAAATTCCATAATTCTCTATTTCTAGAAAATTAATGGTCAATGGGACAATCATAAAAATCGCCAATATACTTCCGCCTTTGTAAATAAAAGAAAGAAGAACATGCTTGGTTATGTTTTTCGTGCGGTCGCTTTTAATCCCAAATTTATTGTAAAGCTTTTCTATTCTTCGTCCCAATTCTTTCTTTATAAAAATTTATTTCAAGACTATAATAGTCATGCCTCTAGCTCATACCACGAAATTGCAAATGATTTTTGCTACCCCGAAGCGATTTGGTGGCATTCAAGGCAATTGAGATCGCAATGGCCATAATGGCTTCACACTTCTTATTAATACCTTTCAATAACACCTAAATCACTCTCCACCATTTCTCTCACCATTGCCTGCAAATCATACTTTGGTTCCCAACCTAATTGTGTTTTCGATTTGGTAGGGTCACCTATGAGCAGATCTACTTCCGTGGGGCGATAATATTCTGGGTCTACGCGGACCAAGACTTTTCCAATTGGCAGTTCAAAGTTGGGGTGGTTGCATGCCTTTACTCTCGCAATTTCGTTTTCATTCTCCCCTTCGAAGGACAACTCGATACCAACTTCATTGAAGGCCATAATGACAAAATCTCGGATGTAGGTGGTAACCCCGGTAGCGATTACGAAATCTTCTGGCTTATCTTGTTGTAAAATTCGCCACATGGCCTCCACGTAGTCTTTAGCGTGGCCCCAATCGCGCTGCGCGTTGAGGTTGCCGAGATAAAGGCACTCCTGCTTGCCAAGAGCAATAGCTGCAGTGGCCATAGTAATTTTTCGAGTTACGAACGTTTCTCCCCTTCTTGGCGATTCGTGGTTAAACAAGATGCCGTTGCAGGCAAACATGCCGTATGCCTCACGGTAGTTTTTAGTAATCCAGAACCCGTATATTTTAGCTGCGCCGTATGGCGAGCGTGGGTAAAAGGGAGACTGTTCGTCGTAAAATCCTTTTTCGTTCTTGTTTTCAGCCAAACCACCATACAATTCCGAAGTAGAGGCTTGGTATATGCGTGTTTTCTTTTCTAAGCCAAGTATGCGAACTGCTTCTAAAATCCTCAACGTGCCAATGCCGTCTACGTTTGCCACATACTCTGGTGAGTCGAAAGATACCTTCACGTGAGACATTGCTCCGAGGTTATAAATCTCGTCGGGCTGCACCTCTTGAATAATGCGGATGATATTTGTAGAGTCTGTCAAATCGCCGTAGTGCAATTTAAAATTCACTTGGAGCTCGTGCTTATCTTGATACAAATGATCTATTCGCTGCGTGTTAAAAGAAGATGCTCTTCTTTTTACGCCATGCACTTCATAGCCTTTTTCAAGTAAAAGTTCGGCTAAATAAGAGCCATCTTGCCCTGTAATGCCCGTTATCAACGCTTTTTTCATATTTCAAATATTAATTTTCCTTTACGGCTCCGCCTACGCCTGTTACATGCAATAACAAGCAAACGATGCTTATGACTTGTTGCTTAGCTACTTCAAGCGCAACAAATGTTGTGGAACAGAGACCACAAATCCCTTCCCCACATTTTCTAGGGTTAGGCATACACGGCTCTCGTTCTGCGCCAAAAATACCCTCCCCATAGCTCCTTTAAACGGTCCCGCCTCTATAATTACCCAATCTCCCAAAGACGCGGCGTAACAATCTATTTCTTCCCAAACCTGTTCTTGAAGCAATAGCTTCAAGTTGAAAATCTCCCATTCTTGCACAACCGCAGGTTTTCCAAGGTGTTTCAACACATTTTTCACCCCGTTTACCTCGTACAATAGTGGTATTTTAGCACGATTCATGCGTACAAAGACCACTCTAGAAATCAATGGCGTTTGAATCTTTTTCTTCCGATCGCTCCACTGCCTCATCTCCTCTTTCAAGGGGAGGTAGGCCTCTATACCTCGCTCAACTAAGCGTTCAAACACCTTTTTTTCATTTAAGGGTTTGGTATAAACCACCAGCCACTTTCTATCTTCACTTGTCATTTAGAAAAACTTTTTACGACTTCTTTTTGAAAGACATCTTAAAAATTCGTTTAATTCGTTTCCAAACAGTTGCACGCTTCACCTCACTTCCATAAGAGGATCCGTCTCCGTTTCCATATCCGTATCCGTATCCCAATCCGTATCCGTATCCGTAAGAGCCTACTCCTCGTTGCTTCAAACCATTAAAAACCACTACCGTACGTGGAAAACGCTGCCGAAAATCGTCTGATCCCAACACCTTACGAATAGCTTCTTTCAAACTATGGTTGTGACGCACCACAAACAACGACAAGTCGGCCTCTTTCACCATGAGCTCAGGATCTGAAATGAGTCCCAGTGGAGGAGTATCTAAAATAATAAAATCGAATTCGACCCGCAAATTCACCATGAGCTTTTGAAAGCGCTCGCCCATCAACAATTCCGAAGGGTTGGGCGGAATCGGTCCCGAGGGTAACACATATAAATTCTCGTGCTCTGTGCCAAACAAGGTATCCTCTACTTGACATTTGCCAATGAGAAATGTAGATAGGCCAATAGCATTGCTTACATCAAAGGCCTTGTGAATACGGGGCTTGCGCATATCGCCGCCTATGAGCAAAGTTCTTTTACCCATCAAGGCCATAGACAAACCTAGGTTCGCTGCTATAAACGACTTCCCTTCCCCTGGGATGCTTGACGATATCAAAAGAACTTTTTCCGTTTCGTGAGTGAAATAAAACGGCAGTTTCGTTCTAATGGCACGAATGCTTTCGGCAATCACTGATCTTGAATTTTCAACAAACACCAATTCAGATTCTGCAATTTCCGTTTCAAACACTTCACCAATAATTGGAATTGTTAAAACATTCTCTATGTCTGAACGAAATAGGATTTTATTGTTTAAGCGTTCCTTAGCAAATATTATTGCGGCGGGAAGAAGTATTCCTATCATTAAGCCCAGTAGCCAGATAATATTCCTCTTGGGGCTTATGGGTGAACCAATCGCAACAGCTGGCTCAATGATGCGAATGTCTGACAAGGTGCTGGCATACGAAATGGCCGATTCTTCTCTTTTTTCCAACAAGAACGTGTAAATGGCGTTCTTAATGGCTTGCTGTCTGCTAATGTCGAACAAGGCCCTTTCCTTGCTAGGCAACCCGCTCAGTTGTTGCAAGTCCGCGTCGATTTCGCTTTGAAGCGGCTTTTTGGCTGCTAATAAATTATTCTTGATGTTTCCCAAAGATACTTTTATCCCGTCTCTGAGTTTCGCAATTTCAGCTTTTTGTGACAGCAGGAGGGCATCATTTTCACCCACTGTTGTTTTTCGAATAGCATAGGCCCCTTCGAGCCTAAATAACTCGGTCAGCAAATTTGCCAACAACGGTTCCGAAACACCTAACATAGAGGGGAATATCCCCTTGCCATCTGCTCCCGACACGTACTTCTCTATTTCTTCCAACGACGAGAGTTGTATGTTTATCTGGTTGAGCGAAAGGTCTCTGCTTTTAACCGACTCTAAAAAAATCTTGCCTTGCTCACTCAAATCGAAAATACTATTGGAAATTTTATATTCTTCAATCTTCATTTCAACGAAATCCAGTTCTTTCGTAATCAGTGCCAGACGATCTTCTATAAATCCTAATGTAAATTCAGCAATGGCTCGTTTGTCTTTGAGGCTAATCTCGTTGTAACTGTCAATAATCGCTTGCAGAGTTTGTTCGGCTAATACAGAGTTGTGAGACGTAAAGGAAAGCACTATGACACTTGCGTCTTTGCTCGGTAATTCGGCCTTCAATGCAGATCCAATTGCGCTAGCTTCCGCATTAATGCCGTTAAAAACGGCAAAAAAATCTTTTCCGTTTAAATAACCCAACCGGGTTTCGTCTAATTCAATTAACACCGGAGATCCCAGACCCAATTCTAAAACCACGCTGTCTTGCAAGACAAATTCACCCTTATTACTTTTCATCACGTTTCCTTCCATAAGAAATTCAATAGAACCCTCTTTCAGACTATCGGGGTTAAGAGGCGTGAACTGAATTGCAAAGTTGTTTTTGAGGATATCCCTTACATTTCCTTTGTCGTATACCTTCACATAACTTCTGCTTTTCCGAGCGGCCTGACGCAAAACGGGTACTGAACGAACAATTTCCATTTCGTTCTCGACATTTGTTTTAGACCCAAACAAGTCTAGTTGACTGATCATAGAATTTTTTGGCCCAAAGCCGGTCTTCGAATCGTCTTTGATTAAGATTTTAGCACTGGCCTGATAGGTGGGATTTGCATAGCGAAGGTATAAAAATGTTGCAGAAAGGCTTAGTGATAAAAACAATACAAACAGCGGCCAATAGGCCAAAAACATCTGCTTTACCTCTAAAATCAAATTAATATCCTTCTGTTCTCTTTCGTTTTCCATAATCAAGGAGTGACTTTTAGTTTTTTAAGTTGTTTAAAACCAAAATAAGCAAGGTAACCGCGCTAGTTACCGTTGGCCACACTTGGAAAAAAGTACTGCTTTGGTTCACGCGTGTGCGGTTCGGTTCTACATACAAAACGTCACCATTTTTCAAGTAAAAATTGGAATCTGTTAAAATGGATTTATCATTCAGATTCAATCGCGTAGTGGTCCGTTTTCCCTGGCTTTCACGAATTAATAAAACGGACTCCCGTTTTCCAAAAATAGTCAAATCGCCCGCCATTGAAAGAACTTGTAATACGGAACATCTGTCATACGGGATATTGAAAATTCCAGGTCTGTTGACCTCCCCCAAAACTGAAATACGAAAGTTCACGTGTCTTACGTTTACCACTGCATTTTTCAAGAGGGGCTCTAAATCTCTTTCAAGCAATTCTTGAATTTGAGTTGTGCTCAACCCAATGACTTTTACATTTCCCAATTGGGGAAAAGCGATGTCTCCGTTGCTATCTACCAAATATCCTAAAACAATATTACTCGAAGAACTGCCATTGATAGCCGCCATAGTTGATCCACCGGCATTTGAACTGTTGAAAAGCACTGTTATTTCAGGGCTTGAAGAAGAAACCACGATACTCAATTGATCCCCAGGAAGGATGTTTAGCTTGGTTGCGGAACTATCTGCTGCAGAAACCGCAAACTCTTCGTTGCCAACATTCGAAAAATAATAGTAATCTTCTACTCGCGCACAAGAACTGAAGACAAACAAACCTACAACGAGAACCCATAACTTAGCTTTCATGTCTAAAAGATTAGGGTGTAAAGTTACCACTTAAATTAGGAACTAAATAAACTTCATATTACCTTTTCAACGTCACAATCGATCGTCTACGTGCTGCGCAGGTAACATGCCTTTAACATCATAGATAACGCAATGGTCATTGGTTCGAATATTCAGACTAGAGAATTCGCTATGGGCCACACCTAAAATTACACCTTGATAGCTTGCGAGGTCTATGTCATTCACATTTCCTACTAAATCAAAACCAAACTCAGCCGACACTTCACTATTAATTGCCCATGGGTCTAGAATATCTACTCTACAACCGAATTCGAGCAATTCGGCTCGAATGTCTACAATTTTCGTGTTTCGAATATCCGGGCAATTTTCTTTAAAGGTTATGCCCAAAATTAATATTCGAGCATTTTTAATTTGAATTCCCTTTGCAATCAGTAATTTAACTAATTTATTTGCTACAAAAGCCCCCATTCCGTCGTTAACCCTTCTTCCTGAGAGAATAACCGCTGGGTGATAACCCGCTTGCTCGGCCTTGTATGCCAAATAATAGGGGTCTACGCCTATGCAATGTCCACCCACCAAACCGGGCTTGTACTTTAAGAAATTCCATTTCGTGCCGGCCGCCGCTAAAACTTCGTGTGTATCTATTCCTAATCGGTCAAAAATAAGAGCCAATTCATTCACGAAAGAGATGTTGACATCGCGTTGGGCATTTTCAATGGCCTTAGAGGCCTCTGCGACTTTCAATGAGGAAGCCTTGAACGTGCCTGCTGTAATAATGCTCTTGTACAACTGATCTATAACTTCAGCAATATCGGGTGTACTTCCGCTCGTTACCTTTTGAATTTTTGTCAACGTATTTATCTTATCGCCGGGATTAATTCGCTCCGGTGAGTAGCCACAATAAAAATCTTTGTTGAATATCAAATTCGATTCTTTTTCGAGCACCGGCACACAATCTTCTTCAGTGCAACCTGGGTAGGTTGTACTTTCGTAAATTACGATATCGCCTTTTTTTAATACTCGTCCAATCATTTTAGAAGCAGACAGGAGTGGCCCCAAATCTGGACGTTTGCTATCGTCTATCGGTGTTGGAACAGTTACAATATAGATGTTAGCATCAATTAATGCCGACTGCTCTGCGCTTAAAAACAATCCATTTAACGAATCGCTCTTTTCCTTCAAAACTTGCAGAAGTTCGTCTTCACTCGTTTCTCTGGTAGCGTCATTGCCTTGGGTTAAATCTTGAATGCGCTTTTGGTTAATATCGAATCCAATTACTGCATATTTCTTTGCAAATTCCACGGCCAAAGGCAAACCAACGTATCCTAATCCAATGATTGCCAATTTCTTTTCTGAGAACATAATTAACTTTTAAGCGAAGATACGAATAGACCAAACATTGTTAAGAAAAGAAGGGTGAACTTCGTAATTGGAAAACCTTTCGTTTTATTCCTACTTCGTAATTCCTATTTCATAATTCCTACTTTGTAATTAGAAACGTCGCAGACCCTCGTCCACAGGACCCTCGCAACGACAGTTGCCCTCGTCTGAAAGACCCTATTTCTTTAGTGAAATGCGAAAAACTGTCCCTTCCCCAGCCGTGCTCGAAAGCACATAGATCCCGCCTTTATGATAATTCTTCACAATGCGCTTGGCGAGGGACAGGCCCAGACCCCATCCTCGCAACTTGGTTGTGAATCCCGGTTCGAAAATGGTTTTCCATTTGCGCTTCGGGATTCCCTTGCCGCTGTCTTTAACGTCAATGTACACTTTGCCGTTCGCTTCGTGGATATTCACTTTTAACTGTCCTTTCGCGTCCATGGCGTCTACGCTGTTTTTCAAAAGGTTTTCGATAACCCAACTGAACAAGGCCACATTCACGTGGACGATGGGGTTGCCGTCCGATTCAACCTGAATATTTACTTCAGAAGATATTCGAACACGCAGATAATTCAATATTTCATCCACCAAATCTTTCGCACCAATAGGCGTTAATGCAGCTTCAGATCCGATTTTCGAGAAGCGCTCGGTAATGGTGGAAAGACGCTCGATGTCTTTGTTGAACTCTTCAATCAACGGTTTCGAAACGCCTTGTTGCTCGAACAAATCGCGCCAAGCCATAAGCGCAGAAAGAGGAGTCCCCAACTGATGCGCCGTCTCCTTCGCCATTCCTACCCAAACCAAATTCTGCTCTGATCTTCGGAACGTAGAGAAGAGAATGTAGGCCGCGAAAAGAAACACACCAATGAGCGACAACAGCAAATACGGAAACAACTTCAACTGCTGAATGGTAGCAGAATCGTCGTAAAAAATATACTGCGTTGGCCTTCCGGAAATTTTAATTTCAATGGGGTCATACCCTTCCTTCATTTCAACCAAGACCTGATTCACATTGCATTTCAACGTGTCTATCTTTCCGACCTGAACCACATTCATCTTTGTGCTGTCGGTAACAATTACCGGGACAGAAGCCGTATTGATAACGGTTTCATTGAAGAACGAAGAAACTAAATCGTCGATGGTTTGCTTCAACTCTTTGTACATGTAACTGTTGCTGTAATAGACTACTATATCCGCATCTGGGAATGGAATTGGCGGATACTCTTTCGCGAACTGAAGCCGTAATTCTTCAATGCGAATAGGGTCTTTGATGTAGACTGAATCGATGTTCCGTGACAACTGAAATTCATTCTTCGTGTTACACACCAAAAAAGGAATGGTCTTATTCTGAGCCAATACATCTACCGCAAAAGTGAGATCCCCTTGCGGATTGGAAATGGTGTTCATGGCTCTTCCTAGGATTTCTGCCTTGCGTGTTTCTTCAGAACGTAAACTGTCGAACAACACTTGCGTGAGCTTCACCAATTCTTCCTTTTTACGAATGGCACTGTGCCACAACTCTACCTTAGCTTTTTCTTCATCGCGAATGCGTCTCGCAATGCCATTGGTGTACCACAAGGTAACACCCGCAATGGCCGCTGCTAAAAGCAACAAGACTACCTTCCACCGTTGTTTATTTTGCAGTACTGCCATGACTTCTTGTTATACTTTGTGAGCGAGATCTAGCAAAAAGGCGTATTCAAGCGCTACTTCCTTCAACGCTTCAAAACGTCCAGACTTCCCGCCGTGTCCGGCTTCCATGGTGCACTTGAAGAACAATTTATTCGAATCGGTCTTCGTGTCGCGCAACTTCGCGATGTATTTCGCGGGTTCCCAATATTGCACTTGACTGTCCCAATAGCCCGTGGTTACGAGGGTATGCGGATAAGCTTTCGCTTCAATGTTATCGATGGGCGAATAGCTGAGCATGTAGTCGTAATATTCTTTGTCCTTCGGATTTCCCCACTCGTCGAATTCAAAAGTGGTGAGTGGAATACTTTCGTCTAACATCGTTGTTACAACATCCACAAACGGCACTGCGCTTATGATTCCGTTGAACAACGAAGGCGCCATGTTGGCCACCGCGCCCATGAGCAATCCGCCTGCGCTTCCGCCCATAGCGAACAACCGATTGGATGAACTGTAATTATCTTCCACCAAAAATTCACCGCAAGCAATGAAGTCGGTGAAGGTGTTTCTCTTCTTCAATAATTTTCCGTCGTCGTACCAATTGCGGCCCATGTCGCTTCCTCCGCGAATGTGTGCAATGGCAAAAATAAATCCTCTGTTTAACAATGAAAGTCTTGCGCTGCTGAATCCAGCGTCCATGCTGTGTCCGTAGCTTCCGTAGGCGTAGAGCAAACACGGCGCGCTTCCATTGCGCTCGAATCCTTTTTTGTACACCAATGAAATTGGAACCATCACTCCGTCTTGTGCCGTTGCAAAAATGCGCTCACTCGTGTAATCGCTCGCATTGAATTCACCCAAAACAGGCTGCTGTTTTTTCAATTCACGCTCGCGAGTTTTCATGTTATAATCGAACACGCTTCCGGGTGTTGTCATGGATGAATATCCGAAACGCAAGGTTTCTGTATCGAATTCCGGATTCGCTCCTACTCCTGCGCTGTACGTAGGGTCTGGAAACTCGAGGTAGTGCTCTTCAGCCTTGTCCCAGCGCGTAACGCGAATGTGCGCCAACCCGTTTGTGCGCTCTTCCAACACCAAATATTCTTTGAACATTTCAACCGATTCCAACAACGTGTTTTTGCGATGCGGAATGACCTCTTCCCAACTTTCTTTTTCGGTTGAATGAATAGAGCACGACATTAATCTAAAGTTCTTGGCCTCTAAATTCGTGAGCACATAAAACTTGTCTTCGTATTGCGTGATGCTGTATTCCAAGTCACGCTCGCGCTTTTGGAACAGGCGAAACTCTCCCTTCGGATTGTTCGATTCTAACACACGGTATTCATCTGAAACGGTCTGGGAACTTCCAATCATTAAAAATTGTTTTGTTTTCGTTTTGAAAACGAAGCACGAAAACTCTTCGTCTTTTTCATCGTAAACCAAAACATCGGAAGCGGTATCCGTTCCCAACTCGTGACGCCAGATCTGGCTATCGCGTAAAGTTTGCGCATCTTTCTTCGTGTAGAAAAAATGAAAATTATCTGAAGCCCATGTCGCAGAACCTGATGTTCCTTCAATGACCTCGTTGAACATTTCTCCTGTTTCTAAGTCACGAACGTGAAGTGTGTATACTCTTCGGCTTATTTCATCTATTCCATAAACCATGAAACGGTTGTCCTCTGAAATGCTTAATCCGCCTAGCGCCCAATAGTCTTTTCCCTTCCCCATTTCAGGACCGTTAATCAGAATTTCTTCTTCTCCCGTTTCCATACTTTCCTTCTTGCGACAGTTGAACGCATAGTCTTGTCCAATTTCAAAACGCGTGTAATACCAATATCCGTTTTGCTTCACAGGAACAGAGGAATCGTCTTCTTTAATGCGACCCTTCATCTCTTCGAACAAATGCTTTTGCAATTCTTCTGTGTGCTTCATTCCTGCATCTACGTGGTGGTTCTCTTCCTTGAGGTAAGCTAAGACATCGACAGTCTGTTCATCTGGCGTTGCGCTATTTTTCTGCTCGTCTGACAGGCGCATCCAATAGTAATTGTCTACACGTGTGTGTCCATGATTTACCAGTTCCTTCGCTATTTTCTTTGCGCGTGGATCGTTCATTTTTTTTCTGAATTTGCTGTTAATGCTTCACCAACAATTAGGTCGATTGGCGATGTGATTTTAATGTTTTCTAGATTTCCCTCCACTAAAAAAACCGAATGACCGTTCGCTTCCACTAGGGAGGCGTCGTCGGTAAACAAAGGGCTGAAAGGCTTATTGTAGGCTTCTTTCAAGACATTCGCTCGAAAACACTGAGGGGTTTGAATGCGTTTGAACAACGAACGATCGACACTTTTATTCTCTGCCCCATGCACTTCACGAATGGAATCGTTGACTGGAATGGCGGGCACTACAGCGTTGTTTTCACTCAACGCCTGAAAGCATCGCGCAAGTGTTTCGTGCGAAACGAGTGGACGAACAGCGTCGTGCACTGCTACGCAATTCACGCTTTCTGAAAGTGCATTCAATCCGTTTTTCACGCTGTGGAAACGTTCTTCGCCGCCAGCAACTACCGCGTGCTCGGGAACGTTTTCGAATTGAAGACACAAGTCCTTCCAAAACGAAATATACTCGTGATGCATAACCACAACCATTTCGAAATTTGGATTAAATGAAAAGAAATTTCGAAGCGAATGAATAAGAATGGGCGTGTTATTCAGCGCAAGAAATTGCTTCGGCAGGGCGCTTCCCATGCGGGTTCCGGTGCCTCCGGCAACAAAGATGACAGCATGATTTTCAGTGGCTTCCATGCTCTAGTCTTCCAAGTGAATGGGATAAATAATTTCATTCGCGGGAATGGACGAAGTGGTGCGTTTTCCAACAACAAAATTTCGTTGCGCCCATTTAAAACCGTCGCCCGGAGAGAGCATGCATAAGTCTGATTCTTCGATGATTTTTCCAGGTGCAATTTCACGAATGGCAGCGATGCTTCTTTCCAACTTTAAACGAGCGGAGGCGACAGAATCTTCGATCTTCATTTCCACTTCACCCATAGACAATTCAAGTTCTCGAATGTCTCGCACCATGCGACGAATGCCTTCGGGACCAAGAGATCCGCGTTGGTCGGTTCCTTTCAGATTCCTATCTGTGGTGATGTGCTTTTCAATGATGGTTGCCCCCATAGCAACAGCAGCAACGGGAGTGAAAATTCCGAGCGTGTGATCGCTGAACCCGATGTTGTATTGCGGGTAGCTGTTTTGTAAAAAGCGAATGGTATTCAGGTTCACGTTCTTCGGCTGCGTGGGGTATTCCGAGGTGCAGTGAAGAATGCTAATGTTCGAATGGTAGTGTGAAATAATATCTAACGCATGATCGAGTTCTTCCTTTCCAGCCATACCGGTAGAGAGAATGATCGGAATCTTCGTTTCCGCCAAAGCCTCCAATAGCGGGAGGTTCGTGAGGTCGCGACTGGCTACCTTCAAATAATCGGGCGTAAATCGTTTCAGCAAAGAAAGACATCCGGTTGCGCAAAGTGTTTCCACAAAATCCAATCCTTTCGATTTTGAATAATGAAACAGTTCTTCGTGCTGCTCGTCGTTCAATTCCAGAAACGCGCGGTGTTCACCGTATGTCGCCCCGAACGAATGCGGACTGTTGTACGGCGCATTCATTTGCGACCGACTGAGTTCTTCGTTCAGGTCGCGCTTGGTGAGCTTCACCGCATTCATGGGTTTCAGTTCGAGGTTAAAAAAATCTTCAGCCACAGGTGAGGCGGCAAGATCTATGATTTGCTTCGCCAGTTCAACTGAGCCGTTGTGGTTTTGTCCAATTTCTCCGATTATGTAGGTCACATTACAAATATACACGATTCGCGAAGTGAAAGATGCGGAGCAAGATGCCGAAGGCAAGATTCACGAAGTGAAAGATGCGGAGCAAGATGCTCCGCAAGGAGCCTTCGGCTGAGGGGAAAGGGGAAAAATTGTTAGCGTTTGAAGAGGGGAACTGTAGAGCATGGTTCTCCGTACATGATGCGGTTGGAGACAGGCTGCAGTTTTTGAGAAAGTTGAATGTAGACCTCTTCCGTCAAACGAAGTGAAGTGCAGCCCTTAACGACTACATTTTTATCTTGAAATTTCGAAAGATTCAATTGTTGAATAAAGGCTAGTGCTCTGAGTGTGTCTAAATTTTCTGGCGATGAAAAATGACACTGGGCATTCACTTCGGAAAGTTTCAATGCCAATAGCATGTAGGCCCAAACGGGTATAATGGCGTCGACCGAACAGTAAATAGCTACAATTTTATTCTCGAAAACGGAAGTGTCTAATGCAGAAACAAATTCACGAAAGCCCTTTTCCTTCAACGCTATTCCTTGCCACAATTGCGGAGCAATATCTATCGTCGCACCTGCAAACGCTTCTACTTCTTCAGCTATATCTAGCGTAATGAGTTTACTATTTGCAACTTTGTTTTCTATCATGGTTCAAAAGTACTTGATTCTGATGAAAGATGCTGCACAAGACGTTTCACAAGATTCTACGAAAGCTCTTGCGAAGCACCTTCGGAACGACCTTGCTCCGCACCTTGAAACTAATCTTAATTCGCGAATCTTTCGCTAACAAAATTCCAATTCACCACAGTGAAAATAGCCGCTAAATAGTCGGCGCGTTTGTTCTGATATTTCAAGTAATACGCATGCTCCCAAACGTCTATGCCGAAGATTGGTATACCTGATTTTTCAACTACTCTAGACATTAATGGGTTGTCTTGATTCGAAGTTGAGGTGACGAAAAGGCGGCCTTTTGCGTCTTTGCACAACCACACCCATCCGCTGCCGAAACGTGATTTGCCTTCGTCGGTCATGAGTTTTTTGAGGTTGTCCACGCCTCCGAAATCGCGTTGAATGGCTGCTGCCAATTCTGTGCTCGGCTCACCGGCTGTGCTGGGTGCTGCCATACAATTCCAGAAAAAACTATGGTTGAAATGTCCACCGCCGTTGTTGCGAATGGCCATGTCTTTTGGATCAATGGCCGCGCACAATTGCTCAATATTCAGCTTCGCGTATTTTTGATTCGCTTCCACTTTCATGGCCGCATTCAAATTCGTTACATACGCCAAGTGGTGTTTGTCGTGATGAATGTGCATGGTCTCTGCGTCAATAGCGGGTTCCAAGGCCTCATAGGCGTAGGGCAATTCAGGAACAGTCCAGTCTTGAGCGAAGCTCATGGTTCCACAAAAAAGAAAACCTACAGCAAGCAACAAATTTTTCATAGTCATCGTTATTGATTCGTTCAAACAAAGGGTTGTGAGTTACTTCACAACTCCATGCCAAATGTAGCTCATACAGCATGTACTTTTAAACTAAGAATGGAAGAAGTAAAAGAAACACAAGGGGGACGGGTTCTTCAGGAAAAGAGACCAATTTCAGCGCGACGAAAATGGCTGAAACGCATTCTGATTGGCATGTTCTCGTTGGTGGTGCTGCTCTTTTCCGGGTTGGTGATTGCCGTTACGGTTTACGAAGATGAGATTGTAAAGTTTGCCCTTAAATCTGTTCAAGAAAATTTAAAAACAAAGTCGAGCATTCGTGAAGCCGACTTAACGCTCTGGAATAATTTTCCATCTGTATCGATTCGATTCAAAGACATTTATGTGGAAGAGAATTCGAAGGCACACGACACACTTTTGTTCGCGAAGGAATTGTACTTGTCTTTCGACATTGTTGATCTCTTCAGCGGGAAGTATAACATAGATGAAATTGAAGCCAAGGACGGTTCGTTCAACATGCGTGTTGATCGCAAAGGTCAGATGAATTGGGATGTGTGGAAGGCCGATACCTCTTCCACCCCGAATGAAAAATTCAAAATAAATCTGGAAGATATTGTTGGAGAGAACATCTCTTATCTCTACGAAGACGAGCAGGAAAAAACGTTTGTCGATGTGAAGTTGAAAGAATTGAATGCCTCTGGTAAGTTCACGGAAAAGCAATTCTTGTTGGACATTGAAACGAAGGCCTTCATGAATGTGCTGTATGCCGGTGAAACGGAGATGCTGCGCAAACGGAAGATTGGCCTGGATTCAGAGATGCAAGTGAATCTCGACAACAACACGTTTGTGATTCAGACGGCGGAACTGTTGTTGGAAGAGGTGCCACTGAATATCACGGGCAGCTTGGATTACGGAGATCATCCGAGTATTGACCTTCACATTGCAGAAACCGATTTGGATCTGAAAGAAGGAATTCAATTGTTGCCTAAATCAATGCAAGTTCAACTTGAACCGTATGCACCTTCCGGAGATGTGCATTTCGATTTCGACATGACGGGCCCGTTTGATAACCTAAACATTGCTTCAAACTTTTCGGTGAAAGACGGCGAATTGGTGGAAATTAATTCCGGCGTTGAGCTGCATTCCATTCTACTCGATGCGAATTATGTGTTGAAGGAAGGAACGGACAGCGTGACCATTTCGAACTTTCAATCTGTATTGGGAATCGGCTCGCTAAGCTGCAACGGAAGCGTTCGCAATTTGAATGATCCTGTGTTGAATTTGTCGATGAATGCAGAAACGAATCTGAAGGATGTGAAAGGATTTTTCGGTTGGGATTCGCTTGCGGTTTGCGATGGTCAAGTGTCTGCGCAATCTACAATCCGCGGAAAGATTGCCTTTCAAGAGGCTGACAGCACCTTCGATTGGTCACAATTGCATTTGACCGGAAGAGCGCAAGTGACAGACGGAAGTTTTCAATGGGCCACTTCCAACGGCTTATTTAAAAACATCAATGGTGTCTTTGTCTTGAACGGATCTGACGCGCGTGTGGAGCAATTGAACTTCAACATAAACGAAAACAACTGTAGTTTTTCAGGCGACTTTTATTCGGTGATTCCCTACTTCACCACAGACCATTCAGCCCTCACAATTAACGCGAGTTTGTATTCGAACAGACTCGATCTTGAAAAGCTCCTCACCGCTGCGGGCAGCGATAATAGTGAGATGCAGCTCGCCCTTCCTACTTCCATTCAACTGCATTTAACGGCGCAGATCGATCAGTTCTTGTTCAAGTCGTTCAACGCTTCGAACATCAAGGGAACGCTGGATTACGCCAACGGAAAGTTGCAGATTTCTCCGCTTCAATTGAATATGGCAGGTGGAAATCTAGCAGCCGTTTTCAGTCTGTTTCCAACAAGCAACGGGCAGTTCGGCGTGACGTGCGACGGGGCGTTGAGCAACATTGACATTCAGCAAGTGTTTGGATTGTTCGACAACTTTGGACAAACGTACCTCACCGGGAACAACATCAAAGGAAACGCCACTGTACTCGTTGATTTTCAAACGACACTCGGAGCAGATTTATCTGTTCTTCCAAACACCATAAAATCCGATTTGCAGGTGAACATTGAAAACGGAGAGCTGAACGATGTTTCTTCTTTTCAATACATGATTACCTACATTAACGGAAACAAGTGGATGGCGCCGTTCGTGAAAGAAGATGCCTTCGCAGAAAAACTGCGACACATTAAATTTTCAACGCTTCAAAATTCCATTCACATTGAAAATTCAATCATCACGTTTCCTCTGATGGACATTGAGTCGAGCGCCATGTCGATTACCATGGAGGGCACGCACAGCTTCGATAACGTGCTAGACTATCGACTTGGTTTCGATTTGAAGGAAATGTTGCTGAACGCCTCGAGCACGGCGGGAGACAAGAGCGGAAGACAAATTTATTTGTACATGCGCGGGCCGATGGACAATTTGGAATTTGGATTAGACAAAGAGGCGCTTCGTAGCGATCGCGTTTCAGCGAAGCTGATAGAAAAAGAAAAATTGAATCGAATTTTTTCCAATGCTTTTGCATGGCGGAAAGAAAGGGAGAATGCTCGTGAGCCTTTATTCTCAGGACTTCGAAACGACAAACCGAATGAACCTTCGGTCGTGAAGCCTCCAATACAAGAGCGCATAGCACCATACATAAAAGACAACGTCTCCCCTGAAGCGAAAGCTGAAAAAGAGAAGAAGACACCCAAGTGGCTTCAAGAAAAACAAGAATACGAGGAAGAAGAATGAACTTGCCTGAGGCCTTTGTCAATCGCTTAAAAACGCAATTCCCTCATCAGTG
>CANKYR010000019.1 GCA_947488195.1 Flavobacteriales bacterium | reverse complement strand
GCGGCGTGTGACCAGATATTTTCTATGCTTATGGGCGACGAGGTTCCACCTCGCAGAGCCTTTATTGAAGCGAATGCGAAATACGCTAAGATTGACGCGTAACGTCACTTCGCTACTTCAATTTCTCATTGTTCAAATGTCGCGTGGCATCGCGCTCGGTTTTCTTCGCCATGTTTTTTTCGAAGGCTTCTTGTAAATTGATGCCTGTCTGATTTGCGAGGCAAATCAGAACGAAAAGAACGTCGGCCATTTCATCGCCGAGGTCTTTGGCTTTGTCGCTTTCTTTTTCACTTTGCTCGCCGTAGCGGCGGGCAATGATGCGAGCGACCTCACCAACTTCTTCAGTCAGCATAGCCATGTTGGTGAGCTCGCTGAAATAACGAACGCCAACTGTTTTAATCCATTCGTCTACTTGCGCTTGTAGCGCATTCAAATCTTTTTCCATTAATGACCTCCAGCCATTTCACCAATTTGAATGTTTTGCTTTTTCAAAATTCCTTTCACGCGGTAGGCGTAGAAAGCCAAGTAAGCAAAACATGCAACGCCTACGAAGTAAGAATACTGAATACCTAAATAAGCGTCATCAGACAACGCTCCTTGTGCCACAGAAATAAATCCACCGCCCATAATCATCATGATTAAAAGACTTGAACCTGTATTTGTTCTGCTTCCCAATCCTGCTATTCCCAAAGTGAAAATACACGGCCACAAGGTGCTGCAGAACAATCCAACTGACATAAACGCAAACACGCTAATCATTCCAGATGCGAAAATTCCAACCAACAATGCAACAATACCTAAAAGTGAATACATCAACAATTGCTTTATCGGATTCCCCTCACTTATTTTATCTGCTGCAATTAGCACAAGCACTAAACCTAAATACGGATAGAAGTCTTTTACCGCGTGACCAGCAATGGCATTCACTGTCATGAAAATTCCAAATGCCGCGAATGGTAGAATAATATTCAATTTGCTTTTCAACGATTGTGAAATGTTGAATGATCCCGCAGCACTGGTCCAACGTCCAATCATTAAACTCGCCCAGAACAAAGAAACAAACGGAGCAATAGCACTCTCTTCTGTTCCTAATTTTTGCTTCATGAATTCAGGAAGATTACTCGCCGTAGACACTTCAACACCTACATACAAGAAGATGGCTAGCATTCCCAAAGAGAGTTGTGGGTACTTCAAAATAGAAAGCAGACTAGCGTTGTCATCGTTAGACTTTACCGTTTCAATTTTATCTGGAACCGAAGAGAACTTGAACATAACAGCAGCAAGTACAAATGCAGCTCCTAAAACCAAATACGGAATTTGAACCGCTTTCAAGTCTAAGGTCGTTGGACCAGATCCAATTCCACCAAAGATTGCAAACGAAACAATAACAGGTCCTATCGTTGTTCCAACGTTGTTAATTCCACCGGCTAAACTTAAACGCTGATTACCCGTTGCAGGATCTCCCATCTGAATGGCCAATGGATTCGCAGCAATTTGCTGAAGAGAAAATCCAAGTCCTACAATGAAGAGTCCCGAAATAAGCAACTCGAAAGATGCCGTGTTCGAAGCAGGTATGAACAACAAAGTTCCGCATGCGGAAATTAAAAGTCCAAGCGCTAATCCATTTCTATACCCCAACGAATTCAAAATGTCTCGCTTCATAATTGCTGAAATGGCGAAATACAAAAGGGAACCTACCGTATAGGCAACGTAAAAAGCAAAAGAAATTAATTGCGACTGCATTTGCGAAAGGTTCAACGCTTTCTTGAATACTGGAATTAAGATGTCGTTACTTGCCGCAACGAATCCCCAGAAAAAGAAAATCGAGATTAAGGTTGCCAATGCGCCTTTAGGTGCTTTTTGCATGTTGTTTTGGTTTAAGGTTTAGACTGCAAGATAATAATGTAATTTATACAATAAGTAGAAGAGTTGTTATTTCTTCTTCTTACGAAGAATCTCTTCCCATTTCTGTTGAATGCCTTCAGCAGGAAGCGGCGTGTATTCATATTGAAGCAAGCCTTTGAAATTTGTCTGTATGGCATACGGTACAGCGCCTATGCGAAGGTCTTGCATCAGTTTGAAGTCATTTCCGCCATACAATATTTCCATGTTTTCAAGCTTCAATGGCGCTATGGTTTTCTCGAACGATTCGAAAGTGTCGTGCATGCCAATTACCACAATGCGAAAGTCATTCTTGTATTTTGCAGCCATATGATTCAATAACGCCAAATCGCGCTGACACGATTTGCTCTCATTGAAAAAATACAAGTACATATTTCGATCACAATGCTCAGAGAATTTCCACTTGTCATTGCTCGAACTTATCAAGGTGAAATCAGGAAGTGCACTGTTCTTTTTGAGCAGTGAAAACTCTGTTTCACAAGCTTTCGCCAATTGCTTGCTCGTATCGAATTTACTTGTGCCCTCAATCATGGAAAGAATTCTTCTCATCAGGGCCGGACTGTGGGCACGAGTGTAATAATTTTTTCGAAGTGCTGCAATTAGAATCAGTTCTTCCAATTGCGTGTAATGTGTGCTATCTGGATTCAAATAATGAATAATAGGTTCTACATTCTTTGCTGTTTCCATCAATGTGGTAAACGCTTGAGCATCGCGGGTATTCAAAGACGGATTTAAATAATTTGAGGCGGCCAATTCTAACCATTTGATGAAAGCGGAATTTTTTAAATCGATATGTTGACTTGCGGTTTCAAGAGTAACGGGTGTGTTCGCCAGAAGACGCAAGGTGAAAATTTCACACGCTGCATAATTTTTCAGAAAAGAATCTTTCTTGAATTCAAGTTCAAACAACAGTTGTATTTTGTTTTCAAGCGATTCAATTTGTCTGAGGAGGTTCACCTGAGCCGATGCGTATTTCGAAGAGTCTTCCTTCGATTTGAATTTCACCAAATCCGATTTCGGATTGTTCTCTTGCATGCGTGAAGTAGCCGCTTCGTTTTGATGAGAATTTGAGAGTAAATAATTGAAAGAATTTTCAGAAAGGAATTTGGCTATTTCAGTATTGATTTCTCCAATAACGGCATTCGTTCGATCAGCACTGTTGTTTTCAATCCGCGCTTCCCAACTGCGAATGAGCCCGTTCTGTGTTAGCGTTGTGTCCGCCGAAAGAAATTCAACCACATACGTTTGCTTCGGATTCACCCACAAGGATATCTGCGCATTGCTTGTGCACAAATACAAATTCTCTTTTTGTTTGGTTGGAATTTTTAATTCGAATTCTCCTTTGGCGTTGGCCGTTGTCTGTGAAACAATGATAAGATTTTGCGTCAATGCATCGCTCGTAAAACAAGCGTAAACTTTATTGTTAGAGGCCACCGCGCCAGAACCTTTAATGAGGACTTCTTGTCCAAAAAGGAAATGCGCACTGAAAAGAAAAAATACAATTGAAATGTGCTTCATCATAACTGAATTCCTTTTGGAAGGAACGAAGAAATGTCGCCGTTATTTTTATAGATCTCGCGAAGGACTGTACTTTGAACATGCGACAACTCGGGAGCGGTTACAAGTAAAATTGTTTCAATGCCATCTGAAATGCTTTTGTTCATGTTCGCAATGGTGCTCTCGTATTCAAAATCGGTGCTGTTGCGCAATCCACGAAGAATATACTTTGCACCAATCGATTTACAGAATTCTACGGTAAGCCCTTCATACTGCGCCACACGAATATTCGAATGTCCGGCGAATGTTTGTTCAACAAATGCCATTCGTTGCTCCAAGGAAAATAAATAATTCTTCGTCGTGTTCACACCAATGGCCACAACCACTTCATCGAATAACGATGATCCACGAATAACAACGTCTTCATGTCCGGTTGTAATCGGATCAAGCGATCCTGGAAATACTGCTATGCGTTTCATTTGTTTTCGATTTTAAAAAATGAAAAATGCACATGTCCGTAACTGCGTGCTTGCCAAAAATACGGACTGTCTTCGAATTTTATGTCTTTCCCGTGCTCAATAATCAAAAGCTGAAGTTGATCACTTTTCTTTTCGAAAATCAATGCGGGCAATTCCTTCAACCATGGTAAATCATACGGAGGATCAGCGAATACAACTGGAGGTAAGTCGGTTTGTCTTCCTAAAAAAGTTCGGACATCCGCTGTGAATATATCCATTCCATCGGCTTGAAAGTCACGCTTCACTTGTTGCAAATGTCTTGAATGCTTCGGGCTGCTTTCCACTGCGATTACCCGCTGAACCCCGCGCGAGGCGGCTTCTAAACTTATGGCTCCGGTTCCTGCAAACAAATCCCACATGAGCGAAACGTCATCCCATTCCACCAAATGTTGCAACACATTGAACAACGCTTCCTTCGCGAAATCGGTCGTGGGTCTTCCTGTAAAAGATTTGTCTACTTTAATGATGCGACCTTTCCAGTCACCTCCAATTATGCGCATAACATGTGCAATTTCCAGAGGTCGTTCAACGAATTCGCTTTCATGCTTTCAGAGAACTGAACATTGCGGACATACGATTCGAAAACTTCAACATAGTTCGAATCGAAATGTGTTCCCTGCACAAACACAGGCAAAGCCGCTAAATCAATTCCATATTGAATACATCCGTTGGCTAGGAAGTACAAAATATCTTCGGCCGTATTCCCAGCGTATTCATTCAACAACACCAAGGCATTGTTTTTTTCAAGACATAAATAATGTTTTTCCTTTCCAACCCAAAGCGTTGCTTTCGATTGAACCAAACTCGCATGTGCGCGCTGTCCGGGAAGAAGGAGAGTAGGCAAAGCAAGAATTTCAACGCCAGCAATGAAACGCTCCAAATTCACAACAGACGAATGCGTTGCGAAAACAACTACAACATCTTGTTGTGTGTTGAAACGATACGCCAAGAATTCATTCTGAGTTATTTGAGGAAGGTAATTCGCCACCTCGTTTTCTTGAAACATAGCCTTCGGAATAAGATTGAAGGCAAGAGGCTCAACCGAGAGGATGGTCTTCTTGAAAACCGCGCTGGGCCAATGCTTTTGAAGCCAAGAAACCGATTCAGCGAAGGGAATACTCTCTCCAATCGGAAACGATTGGTTATGCGTAAATATGACAACACCATCTTCCGGCTGAGCGAAAGCAATGGAAACAAAGAAAGATTCCAGATGCACAGAGGCATGCAGACGCGGGCTGTTTTCTACAACAGCCGTCGGAATTTGAAAGGATTCAGTGTTCATCGTGAAAAAATACGCATAATTAATTTCTCTGCTAATTTACATCATTGCTGCGCTTGGTCTTTCTTTGCAAGCGATAATAAAATCATGAGTCACACTGCCTTCGAACAATTACTGCTAGAGAATTTTTCTTTTGCTCCCACAGCGGGACAAAAGAAACTTTTCCATGCCTTTGCGCGAATGATGTTTTCCGAGAAGGCGCGCTTAGCCCTTATGATCAAAGGATATGCGGGTACGGGTAAAACAACCTGCGTAAAAGCCATGGTTGATTCGCTTGCGGAACATCGCGTGAACGCAGTGCTTCTAGCGCCAACCGGACGAGCAGCAAAGGTCTTGGGAAATTATTCAAACCGGAAGGCAAGTACCATTCACAAAGAAATCTATGTGAAGCGCATGGATCGCAGTGGACGCGTTTGGTTCGAGTTGAAGGAAAACGAAAACATTGATACCGTGTACTTCGTCGATGAAGCTTCCATGATTGGACAAGACACCGTTGTGTTTTCAGAAGATAGTTTCGATGCGGGAAGTTTATTAGATGATTTGCTCTCGCATGTATACAGCGGCGAGCGATGCAGGTTGGTCATCATCGGTGACACCGCGCAGCTTCCTCCTGTCGGATGTCCGTTAAGTCCTGCGTTGAATATGGAAGGGCTTCGCGACAGTTATTCGTTGAACATTGCCGCCATTGAATTGCTAGAAGTCATTCGTCAGAAAGAAGGCTCTGGAATTTTAATCAATGCCACTTCACTGCGCGAATTAATTGTGAGTCAAGGAAACGAATTGCCTCAATTTTCAACCTTGAACTTCAACGACATTCATCGGGTAGACACAGACATGCAACCTGTTGTAGAGGAAGCGTTACAAGAATATGGCATTGAAGATTTGGTCATCATTACGCGTTCGAACAAACGCGCGAATTTGTTCAATCAGCAAGTACGTTCAAGAATTTTAGGTAACGAAGAAGAGATTAATTCGGGCGACCGAATGATGGTGTTGAAGAATAACTATTTCTGGCTCGATGAAAAGGAATCGAAGGAAGTGGGCTTCATTGCCAACGGAGATATTTTGAATATTCATCGAATAAAATCATTCGAAGAACGCGGTGCTTTCAGATTCTGCAAGGCCATTGTGAAAATGGCCGACTATCCGGATATGCCCGAGATGGAAGTCATTCTATTATGCACCACCATTTGGGAAGAATCTGCTCAGTTGTCGAAGGCGAAGATGCAAGAACTTTGGCAAGTTTGTGCGCTCGATTATCCAGACGCATCAACTGTAGGGCAGTTGCGAAAACTGCTTCAAAAAGATCCGTATTACAATGCCTTGCATGTGAAGTTCGCTTATGCCATTACGTGTCACAAAGCCCAAGGTGGACAGTGGCCCTGTGTGTTTGTAGATCAGGGATATCTTACAGATGAGATGGCCGGATTGGAATTGAATCGTTGGTTTTATACAGCGCTAACACGTGCGCAGAAAGAAGTGTATCTTGTTGGATTTCAAGAAAAATTAATTGTCGAAGAAGAGCGGAATTTATTTTGAAATCTTGAGAAAGGTTTCAATTTCTTCAGGCGATTTCGGTTTCGCAACAATGCGCATGTTCTTGTCTAGAATGAAGAAAGCCGGAGTCTTCGTAATGCGATAGTCTTTTGCACCTTTCGAATCCCAACCTTTCATTCCACATAAATTCGTGAAGGTAAATTCTCTTTCAGTTACCGCTTGTTTCCATGCGTTCGCATCGTTGTCTACTGAGTAACCCACGAAGGCAATTTTCCTTGTGGCATAATCTTTACTGAGCTTAGCAATTTTCGGAGCTTCTGTTTTACAGTGACTGCACCAGCTGCTCCAGAATACAATAAGCGTGTATTGATTCGCAGCACAAGTCTTCTTCAAATCGAATGCAACGTTGTTTATGTCGTTGCCAGTTATGTTAGGTGGTGTCTTTCCAACGCTTACGCGCTCAATGCTTTCTGCGTTTCGCTTAATGACGTTCGAGAAATTATCGTCGCCGCACGATTCATCATTAATGAAATTATCCATGAGATAAAGCGTAATGTTTTCCATTCCGCTTTCATAAAATCCGGTAAGCATTTCATTCAACACAAACTCATACACACGATCGTTGGCGTGCGCGTTTTCGGTGAGAAGTCCAATGCAATCAATGAATCCGCTTTCGGTTCCTTTACTAAACTGACGCATAAAACTTTGAATGCGATCGTTCAAGACTGTCGTGTGAACCACGCGTGCGTCGCTGAAGTTTAGGTTGTCCCAATAATGTGCTTTGTCTTTAGATGGCTCGCGTTTCCAATCGATTAATTGCGAAACGAACGACGTTTTTGTTGTTTGCTTTTCTCGCTGAATGCATTCCAATTGATAAGCGTTGAAGGAGGCTTCTAATGCGGTTAATTCTTTTTCTGCGGTGGTGTCTTTGTCTTTTTTCCACCGAATATTCAGCGCTTTTTTTCTTTGGTTGAATTCGTTTTCTTTTTTTACATATTCATTCCAAAGAAGATTCCGATTTCCTTTTGTACAAGAAATCCCATTGTCCCAGCGTGCGCCTTGAATGGCGAACACCGTTTCTAATTCAGCATTGTCAATGGCTATTATGGCCATGTTGGAAGGGGTTAGACCGAGCGAGTAAAGCCCTTCGCCGTAGTTCCCTTTGAATTTAAAAGTGTTGTTTTGAATGGTGGTTGAATCGGCCACATCGAGCGTGCGTCCTGTCGTTTTCCACAAGCGAACCGCTGTTCCGTTCGGATAAGTTGCTGTTCCAGAAATAACGTGAGATTGGGCAAAAGCCACAATGCTGCAAAAAAGGATCGAAAGGGCGAATAATGTTTTTCTCATCGTGAAATTTCTAAAACAAAAATAACACCAACTTTAATAGCTTTGTTCGGATATGCGAGAATCTATACTTTTAAAGTACGATGTGGCTTCAGAAGAGGAATTGGAAGAGTTCCTTTACAGCGCTGCATTTGAAGAAGCTAAGCTCTTTCGTTCTCGCATGGGTGTGCGTTTGCTGCGCCGAAAGCATGTGAAGAAAATTGAAGAATGGTCAGTAGATATTACGCTCGGACTGAATGTGGAAGAGATTAAATTTTCTCAGGTGATTTGGGTTGAAGGAGAAACTTGGCTCCAGAATTTAAGGAACGCAGAGGCCATGATCAGCCTTGGATTCAGGCAGATCTTCCAGGCGAGCGGAGTTTACGAGATGCATTATGCGTTGGAAGGGTTGGAGCGAGCCGTAACCGAATGGGAAGATTTTTTGTTGAAGTCAGATTTGGAATTGCTGGAAGAACCGGTTCACTCGAAAGAAGAGTTGCAAACGGCTGAAGCTATTCAATTTTTGTTGAAGGGGGAAGAAGCGAAGGCCCTCTCTTTGTTGCGAAAGGAAAAGACGCGATTAAGCGCCTTCATTAAATAATTACGAATTGAAAACCTTTTCGAAATAAGATTGTTGGAAGAGTATGAAAATGTCTGATGTTCGAATTTCTTGGCTTTCCATCGCATTCATAGCGTTGGGAACCATGACTTCCATATACCTAATTTCGCAGTTAAAGTTCGATTATGATTTCGAAGACTTTTTCCCGAAGAACGATCCTGAAACCGAGTATTTTTTAGAATTCCGGAAGTCATTCGAAACAGACAACGACTTCTTCATTGTAGCGCTTGAAAACGAAGGGAGCATTTTCGATTCTACTTTTCTTTCTCACGTCGATTCGTTAACGAAAAAACTTCAAGCCATTCCAAATGTGGAAGAATGCGTTGGACCAACATTGCTCATGACCTATGCCGTGGACCCTTTGTTTGGCGGGGTGTTCGAAACACCTTTACTTTCTGCGAATTCATCTCAATCATTCAAACAAGATTCCGTTACCATTTGGAATTCACCTTCATACGTAGGCGTCTTCTTCGGAACGAACGGAAAGTCGGTGGCCATTAACATGAAGCACACGCAAATGTTAAGCAAGGAAAAGTGCGACGAACTTTCAAAAAACATTCAAGACGAAGTCAATAAATTTCAATTTAAGAAATCGCACGTCATTGGTCGCGCGCTAGGCCAGACGCTCTATGTAGAGCTCATGATCAAAGAATTGGCGCTCTTCATTTCAATCAGTTTAGTCCTCACCACCATCTTCTTATTCATCGCTTTCCGAAGCGGATGGGGAATCATTATTCCAACAACGGTGGTGCTGTTGAGTATTATCTGGACGCTCGGCTTCTTGAAGATCATGGGCAAAGATTTGGACCTGATGTTAACGGTCTTGCCTACCATTCTCTTCGTCGTCGGAATGAGCGACTCGGTCCACGTCCTCACGAAATACATGCAAGAACTTCGAAAAGGGAAGGAGAAAATTGAAGCCATACGCTATGCATTTAAGAGCATTCGTCTTGCTACTTTTTTGACTGCGTTAACTACGGCAATCGGATTTTTCACCTTGGTGTTTTCCAACATTCAACCCATTTCTGATTTTGGAATTTACACGGCCGTTGGTGTGCTCTTGGCCTACGGACTAACGTACACCCTGCTTCCAGCTATATTGATTTTAGGAAAGCCGAAGCGCATGAACGACTTCGCGATGTCAGATGATTTCTGGACTTCGAAATTGCACAACAGTTTTATCTGGATACTTCGAAACCGTAAGAAGATTTGGATTGCAGGAGTGGTGTTGCTTGGACTAAGTGCTTGGGGTGTTTCCACCATAGTGGTAGACAACAAGATGTTGGAAGACTTGAAAGACGAACACGTGTTGAAGCAAGAATTTTCTTTCATGGAAAAGGAATTCGCGGGTTGTCGTCCGTTTGAATTGGGTATTGTTATGCCGAACGATTCTGCCATTCAATCGGTCAAGGTGTTGAAGCAATTGGATACGCTGGAATCATATTTGCGCAACGAATACGGAGTAGGAGCTATGCTCGGATATGCCCAATTGGTAAAGGAAGCGAACAAGACGTTGAATTTCGGAATGGAAGAATATTATGTCATTCCAGACAGTTTGAAAGAGATTAGAGCCATTGAAGAATTGTTGCAGCAAGGACCAATAGCGCGCGCAACAGGAATGGCCTATAACGACAGCACCCGAACCCTTCGCATTAGCGGAAAGGTTGGAGATATTGGAAGACTTCATTTCGATTCTTGCAATTCGAAATTGAATGCCTTCATCGATGTGAACTGTCCCGATTTATCGAATCGAAAAATCACCGGAACAGCGCATTTGATCGACGTCAACAACCGCAGTTTAATTGAGAACACCGTTTGGGATTTGCTCATCAGTGTCCTGGTTATTGGAATCATCATGGGTATCGTTTACAAATCGTGGCGAATGATACCGCTGACCATTCTTCCGAATTTATTTCCGTTGCTAATTGTCGCAGGCATCATGGGATTCACGGGCATTCCGTTGAAGGTGAGCACGAGTATTATTTTCAATATCGCCTTCGGAATTGCGGTTGACGATACCATTCATTTCTTGGCTCGCGTCCGCAGTTTGTTGGGTGAAGGATTAAGTGTGAATTACGCAGTAAAGCGGACTTTCCTCACTACTGGAAAAGCCATGATTGTCACCACACTCATTCTCAGCGGCGGCTTCCTAACTCTCATCTTCAGCGACTTCTTAGGAACGCATTACATTGGCTTGTTGGTGAGTCTCACGCTCTTCATAGCGTTGTTTGCCGAGTTGTTGTTTTCTCCTTTGATTGTGATGTTCTTCTTTAAGAAAAGGTAAAAGAAGTTAAGAGAAGTTAAGAGAGGGGAAGATGGAACTTCGTTACTTAACAATCGAAATCGCCACTGCTTTAATTACCGCTTCCGGATTCGACTGCACCGAAGAAGTTTTCCATTGCTCAAAGTCATTGTAGTTCATCAAATACATTCTTGCATCTGCGTTGTAGGTTAGACTGGGCTTGCGAATGTCTGTAGGGGAGTAAATAAAAACAAGCTCGTCCATTTGAAGGTCTTTTCCATTTGGGAGCGAAAGACTTAATGCTGGGATGGATTTGTTTTCTGAAAAGGGTGAGGAATTTTGAAAGAGTTGGTAAACTTTATCTGACAAAACCTCCACTGTATTCATGTCGTGGCTAGTGGCTGAAGGAATTAATCGATACACTTCGTTTGATGAATGATCTACATAAAAAACAGAAAGATTTCCTTTCGAAGAGGATTGAAACGAAGCGAACAAATCTTGTCCGTCTTTGAAGAGTGTGATGTCGTTTGACATTTTCGAATCGTTCGATAAATGAATGTCAATTTTCGCTTTTCCTGTTTTTGGAAATTCACGAATCACACCGTGAACGTTTGCTGTAAGTTTTAATGTTTTTCCTGATGGCTCCCAGTTCAATTGTGGTTCTGTTTTGTCGCGAAGCCATTCACCTTGAACATTTGTCTTTGTTAGCACCGCGAAAGAGTTGTTAAATCCAGCAGTGCTTTCCTGTGAATTGTCAACCGTGGTCTCTGAAACAACGAAGCCGAAGGCTTCTCCAATAGCCTTAAGTCGGGCTTGTTCAATGCAGCGCTGCTCCAATTGCTCCATGGTTAAGTTTTTTGGAAGTTCCATGGAATAAATTGCTTTGACATCTTTTTCCTTTTGAGCCAAAATAAGTGATGTGCTCAGCGTGAAGATTAGGGCTATGAGAAATCGCATAGTGTAAAGATACTTCGTAAATTAGCTTCATGAAAAATTTACTTCTGTTCCTATTTTCAATCTGTTTTGTGAATGCCATGTTTTCACAAACAGAAGCAGTTAGTCCAACGTATACGTTCAGCATCAAAAAGAAAGTTGAACCGCCTATTCTCGATTTCGTTGCGGGTTCATTGCAATTCAAAGATGCTGACGGTAACAATGCTATCAATGCAAACGAGCAATGCAGTATCGATTTTCAATTACAGAATATTGGAACTGGAGATGGGCTTAATCTGAAGGCATTGGTGAAAATTGTCGGAAGTACTTCAGGTATTACACTTGTCGCTACTACACCCATTGCGGTATGTGGAAAGGGAAAGACTATGGCATACAGCATTCCGCTTTCCAGCAATATGAATACAGTTGATGGTAAAGTAGAAATTTCAATCGACATTGAAGAACCCAACGGATTTAATCCGCCCATTGTAAATTTGGAAATCGACACCAAGAAATTTGTAGCTCCAGCTGTGGCTGTTGTTGATCATGTGGTTTTTTCAAATAATGGATCCACAGTTTTAGAATTACGTAAGCCCTTTGCGTTACAAATTTTGGTTCAGAATACCGGACAAGGCGCTGCGAAAGATGTAACGGTAAGATTACCTGTCCCAGAAAATGTATTCATGCAGAGTGGCGATGAGATTACTACCATAGGAACCCTTGAACCAGGGGAAACACGAAGCATTGAATACGAATTTATTCTGAACGCCAAATTCGTGGGCAGTTCACTGAATTTAAATGCAGATGTTTCTGAATCGTATGGAAGATACGCAACGGATTGGACACACGCTTTCGCTTTGAATCAGGCCTTGGCTGCGGAACGTATGGTGGTAACTTCGAAGAAGGAAGAAGGAGTCAATATTCAAGTGGCTTCGTTGCGTGCCGACGTTGACAGGGACATTCCTTCTGGAATTGTAACAAATAAAAAGAAATACGCCTTAATTATCGGGAACGAGGATTACTCGAAATATCAGACCTCGTTAGACAAAGAGGTGAATGTAGATTTTGCTGCAAATGACGCGCGTGTTTTTGCAGAATACTGCGAAAAGACATTGGGTTATCCGAAGGGAAATATCATTGTTGTTGTTGATGGAACTCGTGGACAGATCTCGCAAGAATTGGCGAAGTTGGTTCGCTTAGCGGAAGTTGAAAATGGTGAAGCCGAATTATTATTTTATTACAGCGGTCATGGGTTACCTGAGGAAGGAACGAATATCCCGTATTTGATTCCTGTTGATGTGAGTGGCACACAACCGACCAATGGGTTAGCTCTTACTTATGTTTACGACGAATTGGCAAAACATAAAACGAAGAAGACCACGGTAATCCTAGACGCTTGTTTCAGCGGCGGAGCGCGTAATAAAGAACTGGTAGCCTTGAAGGGCGTTAAAGTGAAAGCCAAGGTAGATGCCGTTCCTGGAAATTTAGTTGTTCTAGCATCAAGTTCTGGTAACGAAGCCAGCGCTGTATATCGAGAAAAACAACACGGCTATTTCACTTATTTCTTGTTGAAGAATTTACAAACGAATAAAGGTCAGGGCAAAATGGAAGCCTTTATTACCGAGGTTTCTCAGAATGTTGCTCGCGAAGCCGCTCGTGTGGGAAAGAATCAAACTCCGAATGTTTTGCCGGGTGCAGAGATTGGAGAGGGTTGGAAAATTTTAGGATGGTAATTTCCATCGGGGCGAATAATTATTCGCCCGTATCTGATTATCTCAAATCCATAGTAGAAATTCAATCATGAAAAAAATAGTCTTTCAAATAATCTTTTCAGTTCTGTGCCTCTCCGCACAAGCCCAAAAAGTCTCCAACATTCGCGCAGAGCAGCGCGGACAAGACATTGTTGTTTTGTATTCTTTGGAAACTACTTCGCCCTGTGAAGTGGGCTTGTTGTTGAGTCAAGACAACGGAGTTACTTGGGGTTCACCCCTGAAAAATGTTTCAGGTGATGTTGGAAAAAACATTGCTGCCGGAGAAAAGCAAATCAATTGGAAAGTGCTTGAAGAGCGCGAGGAGTTAGTAGGGGATAAAATACGATTCAAGTTGACATCATACAATTATTCTAGGATAGTTGAGTGCAGCAACGTTGAATATATTGGAAATAAATTACAATTAGATGATTGGTGTTTTCAAGAATTTAAATGTCCGCATGCCATTTATAACTCCATGGAGAAGGAAGGTAAAACCGGACTTTATACCATTACTGTTGAATTTGATATTGATTATCATGGAAAAGCTTATAATTTCAAAGTCTTTAAAAACCTTAATGAGGGAATTGAATTAAATAATGAAGCGTTGAGAGTCTGTGAAAAAATTTTTCCTGCAACGAGATGGAAGAGCGGGATATGTCGAGAGCTTGGGAATTTGACAACATCGGAGGAGCAAGTGAATCTGCACGGTTACTATGACATTCAATTTGTGATTTTACCCAAATAGGATTTGTTTTACTACTTGTTGTATTATCTATGAATAGAGAAATATGGATTTGTTTATTATTTCCTCGTGTTCAAAGCAATTTTGTAAACGCATACGTATAAAATGTCTTTAACATTCGCCTATAGCAGCGTGGACAAGAAATTGTTAAATGAATTTTTTAGAAAAAAATCTCTTAGTGCTTGCAGAACAGGATCAGCTATTTGGAGATAAAATTAAAGTAAATTCAAGATTGTAGTCAACTAAAAAAATACGTAAGGGCCTCTTATGATTATCGTTGGAACCCTTTATGGTAGAGCTAGAAAAGAAGTGTCCAAAGGGAAGTGATGATGGGAAAAAATGGAAATTCTTATTAAGCCTTGCTTGATACGCTATTAGAACTTCGTTATTCCAACTGCGTAATTCCTCCTTCGTAATTTGAACTTCGTTTTTTCACCGAAGGTTTGATCACGAAGTGATTGATCTGAAAGATTGATTGCGTTGCAATTGATCACCAAAGGTGATAATAGTATCAATTCCCCTTCACAACATAAATCGAACGACCAAGATTGTCTCTTAAAAGATAAACGCCAGTATTTAAATGCTTCAAGTCCAGAACAACGGAGTTGCCAAAAACATTCTGAGAAAGAATCTTTCTGCCGCATAAATCGAATATTTCAAAATACTCTCGCGGACCTTCCCAAGAAACGGATACACGGTCTGTAAACGGATTGGGATATGCTTTGGTCGTTAGTGCCAGCTCATCCACACTTGTTGAAACCGCAATCAGTGGCTTGCACAATGTAGCTATACAACCGTTAGATGCTGTGGCTTCGAGGCACACTTGATAAACGCCTGATGCAACAAACGTGTGATTGATTGTAACACCGCTTCCCAAGCCGCCATCACCGAAATTCCATTGCCAGTCAATGAACCCTGAACTGCTGCAACCAAAAGAATACTCCAAGTTATTTCCTGTGGCAGTAGAAATGAAATCAACAGGAGGAACAGGCAACACCGTAAAGTTAACCCCGAAATCGGCACTAACGAAATTGGGATTGCTCGAGCGAATTCTCATTCTGTAATTCGTTCCCGGCGCCGTTCCATTTGGAATGGTGCAATTAATAAGGCCTCCAGTTGTACTTGATATACTTCCAATTTCTTGAAACGCGGAGAAATTTCCCAATGCATCTGACAATTCAACCGTGAAAATATTGCCGGAATTGAATGTTCCCGTAGCACCATAATTCACATCGAACGAAGACCCCGGGCAAAAAGATATTCCACCTACACCGGTAATCTGAGTACTTACATTTCCAGCGTTTCCTGCCGCAGTAACCTTCAATTCATCAACTGCAAAAGCAGGATCAGCTGCGCTAAACGATTGCTGGTTCACAAAACGAAATCCAAATCTTATTTGCGATTGGTTGTCCCACTGCGGATTGGTGAGTGATGCCAAAGTCCAGTTTGGAGAATTGTAATAGGACCCTGTTTGAAGGTTCCAAGTTAATCCCCCATTCAGACTGTAATAAACTTCTCCATAATTGGAAACAGACCCACTGCACAGCCAATAAAATGAAAATGAAACTCCCGTTTGGCCGAGTGTAGAAACATCTGCCGACATTTTAGCGAAATACGTTTCATCGCCGTTGCAAAGTAAACCACCATCACTGGCTTGAAAGGAGGTGCAGCTCACGCCACTGTTCAAAGCATCTGTGCTCGCAATGTGCATATAGCCACTCTGCGGATAGCCGGTTATAGAGGCAGGTTGATTGCTCGTATTAGGAATAGAAACATCAAAGCCAACGCAAGATTCTACAAAGGTTCCTCCTGCATAAACGGAATTCACTAACCATTGGTTGTATCCACCCACAGCGGAACTCATATCGGGAGTATTGACGAAAAAACTCCCGAATCCCGAATTAAAGTTCTCCGAATAAAGCACTGTTTGTGAAAACGCTAAAGAAGAAAGGGTAGAGAGTAAAATCACAAGGAAGTGTCTCATAGTCTTGATGTTAAGGTGACACTAATATAATATCAAATTTGAAATTGCGGGAAACATTTTAACGAATCACTTCCGGCTTCACCCCACGATAAGAATCTGGCATCATACCAACATCAGCTCCAATGTAAGTCGGGTCGCAATAGATGTATTCTTTCCCGTTAAACTGAATAATCGCATCGGAAGCTTTTTGTTCTTTCAATCTCACCGCCATAGACACATGCCCCGGGTAATTCAATCCAATGGTTTCAACTCCTACCAATTCTGTTACAAGCGCATTCAATAAAAACGTGCGGTCCTCGCAGTCGGCAAAAGGATAAGCCAACACTTCTTCAGGGATGCAAAATTTTTCATAATGAAATTGATCTTGGTCTGTTTTGTAAGGAATGCTCTGACAAACAAGAGCGTATAAATAACGAACCTTCTCTCGCTCACTTCCACATGAGGCAAGCTTTGCATCCAAAGCTTTGTGTAATCTTTCTTTGAATGAAGCGGGCAAAGGCTGACCGAAGTAATAGTCCAATTCAGTCTGAGGAATAGTCGCGTCGAAGGTGGTGCGATAAGTTAAATAGGGGAGACTTACATGCTCCGTGCTTCGATTAAACTTAAAATCGAATCCGCGATCGGTCCACTTCTCAGGGAACTTAGCGCCAGGCGCAATAGCCAAAGAAAAGAGGTTTTTCGCGCTTTCATGTTGTGAAGTGTACGTGTAAAGTGAACTGGGAGATTTCTCTTCCAAAATGAAATAGTTATGCCCGTTAAATTCGAAATACGATTTACCGAAAAGCATGTCGTTAAAGGGAAGGGTTAGTACAATCTGATTTTCACCGTACATAATCCGCGCGTCATATCCCATTTGAACCAACGTAAACCACAAGAATAAATTCTGATTGTTTTTACTCGAGAAATTATTTTTCGCTACCGCTTGAACCATCTGGTAAACTCCCCAATCTGAAAGTCCAAATTCACTTTTCTGATGATTGAAATACGCCAACATCAAATCATACTCTTTCTCGGAACAACTCTTCCAATACGCCGTAATTGAACTCGGATCTGGATTGCCTTTCAACGTCGGCCACTTACTAGCAATCAATATCATCTTCCACTCATTCCCAAACAAACTTTCATTCTGAAATTGAAACGCTTTGTTAAATGCTAATTCCTCTGCCTTTTCCTCTTGCGCAGCATCTTGTGTAACATCTTGTGTAACATCTTGCTTGTCATCTTGCGTAGCATCTTGTATCACATCTTGCTTGTCATCTTGCTTGTCATCTTGCTTGTCATCTTGCTTGTCATCTTGTAACACATCTTGCTTGTCATCTTGCTCCGCATCTTGTATCACATCTTGCTTGTCATCCGGCTTAAACACCGGCGGTGCCGTTGGCTTCGGTTTTTCACTTGCGGGTTTCGAAGGGAATAAATCTTCTCGCTTCCAATTCCCTTCTAACATTTTCGCAAAGGCCTTGTCATGCGCCGTTCTCAGCGAGTCCATCTCGCGATTGACTTTCTGTTCAAACTGATTCATTTCTTTTTCTCTCTGCTGTTTGAATTTCTCGAAATCGGAAATTTGTCCGTGAGAGAGAACAGTGAATAAAGAAATTGAAATAATTAGAAGTAAATTTTTCATAGTCATAAAGATAATCAAATCGGGGTGAATGATTATTCACCCCGACTAAAAGATTTATTCATCTGAATGAAAAGAATTTTTCTTCTTGAAAAAAAAAATGCCGACATTTCGTCGGCATAATTTTCGCGGAAAGGGGGGGATTCGAACCCCCGGTACAGTTTCCCGTACGACAGTTTAGCAAACTGTTGGTTTCAGCCACTCACCCACCTTTCCTAACGGCTGATCCTCTTTTACGAGGATTGCAAATGTAAACCGACATTCCTATATTTCAAATTTTTTTTCTATCCCTTCCCGAAGTGCTCCTTCAACGCGGCGTAGACCTTGTGCGTAGGCAATCCCATCACATTGAAATAACTTCCTTCCAAATTCACTATTCCAACTAAACCAATAAAATCCTGAGCGCCATAACTTCCTGCTTTATCGAAGGGCTTGTAGTGCTCAATGTAAAACCGAATCTCGGCTTCACTCATCTCTGCAAAGGTCACTTTGGTGCAATCGGTAAACGAATGTTTCCAGGTGGAAGTGGAGATGCACACACCCGTGTATACTTCATGACTTCTTCCACTCAATTGCTTCAGCATACTTAATGCTTCTTCGAAGTCTGCTGGTTTATTCAACAATGCCCCTTCAACATGAACCACCGTATCTGCGGTAATCACTAACTCATTCGCTTCAGCCGTTTCCAACAGTGCCTCCGCTTTCCGTTCTGCTAAACGCTGCGCCACTTCCGTCAAAGGCCAGGCAGGGTCAATGCTTTCATCTACATCCGATACACGAACTTCAAACGTTAGTCCCATGCCAGCCAACAATTCCTTCCTTCTCGGAGAGCCCGATCCCAAGACTAACTTGTAGTTGTTCAACAACGGTAATAATTCTTCCATGACTACAAATTTACATCGTAAATTTGCGCGCATGCATCAATTAGTTCTTATCCTCGACTTCGGTTCGCAAGTCACGCAACTCATTGCACGTCGCTTGCGCGAGCACAACGTTTACTGTGAAATAAAACCTTGGAACAAGGTGACTTCCATACCAGAAAATTGTGTTGGAGTTATTTTATCTGGAAGTCCATTCAGCGTGCACCAAGAGGGCGCTCCTCTTCCCGCAGTTTTCGATATAAATCCGAATTTACCCATGTTGGGAATTTGCTACGGCGCTCAGCTGATGGCACAATTGAACGGAGGAAAAGTTGAGCGCAGCACACACCGGGAATACGGTCGTGCGAACCTAATTAGTCATCAAGCCAGTCACGTTCTATTTCAAGGAATTCCCGACAATTCACAAGTGTGGATGTCGCACGGAGATACCATCACCGGTTTAGGCGATAATATGGATATTATCTGCAGCACAGAGAATGTGAAAGTTGCAGGATACGCCTTCAAAGACCGTCCGGTTTTCGGAGTGCAATTTCATCCGGAAGTGTTCCACTCAACAGACGGAGGAACCATGTTAAAGAACTTCGTTGTTGACGTATGCGGATGCAAACAAGATTGGACGCCTGCTTCTTTCGCCGACGAAACCATTGCTGATCTAAAGAATAAATTAGGCGACGATAAAGTAATCCTTGGTCTAAGCGGCGGCGTAGACAGCAGTGTTGCTGCAGTGCTTATTCACAAAGCCATTGGAAAAAATTTATATTGCATTTTCGTGAATAACGGATTGCTGCGCAAAGACGAATACGAAAGCGTTCTCGACAGCTATATGCATTTAGGATTGAACGTAAAAGGCGTCGATGCGAGCGAACTGTTCTACGACGCTTTGGAAGGTTTATCAGATCCTGAAGCAAAGAGAAAAGCAATTGGCAAAACATTCATCGATGTATTCGATGCGGAAAGCAAATTAGTAGAAGGCGCGAAATGGCTCGGACAAGGAACCATCTATCCAGATGTGATTGAATCGGTTTCTGTTTCAGGAGGTCCTTCGCAAACAATCAAGAGTCACCACAACGTAGGTGGTCTTCCAGATTACATGCAGCTTTCGTTGGTTGAACCGCTTCGCTTGCTGTTCAAAGACGAAGTAAGAAGAGTAGGGCGCGAGCTTGAAATTCCAAATGCAATTTTATCTCGTCACCCGTTCCCAGGCCCAGGCTTAGGCATTCGAATTTTAGGAGACATCACCCGTGAAAAAGTGCGTGTGCTTCAAGAAGTAGATGCCGTTTGGATTAATGGGTTGAAAGAAGCGAATTTGTATGATGAAGTGTGGCAAGCGGGAGCAATTCTGCTTCCTGTGCAGAGTGTAGGCGTTATGGGCGATGAGCGCACCTATGAGAACGCAGTTGCGTTGCGCGCAGTAACAAGCACCGACGGTATGACAGCAGACTGGGCGCATTTGCCTTACGAGTTCTTAGCGAAAGTAAGTAACGACATCATCAATAAAGTGAAAGGAGTAAATCGTGTGGTGTATGACATCAGCAGCAAACCTCCAGCAACCATTGAATGGGAATAATAATTGTTACCTTTAGTTCAATGAAAAGAATTGGATTCATTTTACTCTTTGTTATTCTTGCATCGACGAGTTTTTCTCAGCTATGCACGAACTACCACTTGGTTTCATCAGGAGAAACACTTTACAGCATTTCTAGAAAATACAATCTCACTATTGCAGAAATACAATCGTTGAATCCAGGATTGGTCACTACCGTGAAATTGGGTGAACACTTGTGTCTTCCAAATTCAGTTGAGGGTATGAAGACGGAAGTTGTGGAATCAACCCCCGTCACTTCAATCCCAACGCTAGCTTCAACGTCTGAGATAAGTCCAGAAGCTAAGGTCACTCAACCTCCTCTAAAAAAAGATTCTTACGCCATAGCTTTGTTGCTGCCTTTTTCAACCTATAAAATGGATGCCGATTCATTGGACGAACGTTCGGTGAAACTGCGCAACGTTGCAGTGAATATGTACCGTGGAGCTATGATGGCTCAAAAGGAATTACAAGATCGAAATGTCAACGCAGCTATTTATTTGTTCGATGTTGGAAATAGCGTTGAAGCTGGAAAGCGCGCTGTTGAACGTTGCGAAGAAGTAAGTGCCGATGTAGTTGTTGGGCCTTTGTTTAAAGATCCAATTCAGGAAGTAGCGAAGTGGGTAGCCAATAGAAATTCGCATTTGGTTGTCCCGGTTAAAATGAGCAATAAAATTTTATTGTTGACCGACAATATGAGCAAGGCTTATCCGGGTAACAATTCGCAATGGTATTATCTGGCCGGTTTCGCTCAGCAAGAGTTTCCGAATTCAATTATTGTAGGTGCTTATGCGAAAGGAAAAGATGATTTTTCAAGTGAAGCGGCTATGAGTGGATTCCTTTCGCAGGGTGGTGATTCATTGAAGGTGTTTGACATTTCACAAAATTGCGTGGCCCTTTACAACTTCATTAAGAAGTCGAGTCGAAACGTGGTGGTATTAGACATGACCACAGACGAAAAAACTGGAACTGCACTTACGTCAGCGCTTACAGGACTAAACGTGAATTTCGTTGGTGGTGAATCGAATGTAAGTGACGGCAGAGTTGAGGAAGGAACCAAGAACTTAAGCACTCGCGGCATCACACTCGATTATTATAATTTAGATAACTTGAAGTGGATTGCGGCTTACCGCAAAGAGTTCCAATCGGAACCCGATGAGTTCTCTGCAATCATGCATGACATTGTCTTGTACTACGGAACAGGGCTTCAACTTTTTGGAAGCGATGTTGGAAAGCATTTGAATGAAATTGATCAAAGCGGATTGATTTCCTTAGGATTTGAGTTTTTCAAAACAGGACCGGAATCTGGTTATGAAAATGCATACGTGAATGTGGTTCAAAAAATGAATGGACGATGGGGATTGAAGAACAACTTGAAATAAGCCTAACGCCCTTTCAGAAGAAAGTCGTTAGCGATTTATTGGAAATTCAAGACAGCATTTGCGCAGCCATAGAAACTTTCGATGGTTCTGATTTTCGTGAAGATTTATGGAAACACGCAGGAGGTGGCGGCGGAAGAACACGCGTGCTCAATGGAACATTAATTGAAAAGGGCGGTGTAAATTTCTCAGCGGTAACAGGACCTGTTCCGCCCATGATGAAAGACCGCATGCACCCTGATGCTAAGACTTTTTTCGCAACCGGAGTGTCATTGGTTATTCATCCTTTTTCACCTCAGATTCCTATCGTTCACATGAACGTTCGTTATTTCGAAAGTGATGCTGGAGACCAATGGATAGGCGGAGGAATAGATTTAACTCCGATTTACGTTAACGAAGGTCAACGCGATTTTTTTCATTCTGAAATGAAAAACGTTTGTGATACTCACGACATGAATCACGAAGAATTCAAGTTGTGGGCCGACAAGTATTTTTTCATTCCACATAGAAATGAAACACGCGGTGTAGGTGGAATTTTTTACGATTATCAGAAACCTTCTGAAGAGAAGTCAATGGAAGCTTTGTGGGAGTTTAACAATGCGGTTGGTCACACCTTCAACAAGGCTTATTTACCGATTGTGGAAGCCAATATGAACCTAGATTTTAACGAGCAACAGAAGCAATGGCAATTACTTCGCAGAGGCAGATATGTTGAATTTAATTTGGTTTGTGATAAAGGAACCCTTTTCGGTCTTCAAACCGGAGGAAGAACTGAAAGTATTCTCATGAGCCTCCCGAAATTCGCCTCCTGGGAATACGACTTTCAAGTCGAACCCAATTCTCCTGAAGAAAAAACGCTAAACATCTTACGTTCTCCAATCGCGTAGCGTCATCCGCTTGCGGTCATCAATCGCTTACAAGCGGTTGTCGACCATCTTCACACCAGGGAATCCCGCTTGATTGAATTTGAAGTCACCTTCGCTAATCGCTGGATTCGCTTTGAAGTTTTTAATCTTGTAGGTAACGTTTGCGTTCTCGCGAGTCACAACATTCACTTTCACCAATTCCATTTTAGTTTTATCTACGAATAGCGTTACGGTGTGGAATGATTTTGATTTTGGGTTTATGGGGTACAATGCAATTTCGTAACACGCAACTCCGTCAATGGTAGCGTTGGTGTTTTTCATTTCGTGTTTGAAGTCTTTGTTCCAAATGGTGTACATCTCTGAAGGATCGAATCCGCCGTCTTTCACATCGGCTAAATTATCAATGGAACAAGAATTAGATTTTTTGTTGTAGGTCCAAACTGTGGCTCCGTCGCAATAAACAGAATAGTCAGGAAGGGCCAGTTGGTATTTTTTTCCTTTTACTTTTACAGCACCGTTTTGCTTGGTCACCTTACCCGTTTTCGGATTGCTTAACTCTGAGCTGAAGTCAGAAGAGGTGGTTACCCAAGTTTTAGCTTTGGTAGAAATTTTATCTAATATTTCTTTAGACGTTTGTGCTTGAAGAGAAAACGTGCCAAGAAGTGCGAACGCTAGGAATAGATTTTTCATTTTATTTTTTATTAATCACGCAGGTTTTTCAAGAACTGTTCCAAAGCTATCTCGTCGGGTATTAAAACTTTCCGAGCCTTACTTCCTTCAAAGGGTCCTATAAGTCCTGCAGCCTCCAGTTGGTCTATCAATCGGCCTGCTCTGTTATAACCCAATTTCAGTTTGCGTTGAAGAAGGGAGGCTGATCCTTGTTGACTTAACACAATGACCTTCGCTGCTTCCTCGAACAATGAATCGCGTTCCGAGTTGTCAAAATTACCTAATTCCATTGAATTTTCATCAGCAACTTCAGGAAGATGAAAAGCGGTAGCGTAACCCTGCTGACTTCCAATGAACTCTGTTATGGCTTGAACCTCAGGTGTATCAACGAATCCACATTGCAAGCGAATGAGTTCATTTCCTGTGCTCAGCAGCAAATCTCCGCGTCCTATCAATTGATCTGCACCTCCCGCATCGAGGATAGTCCGCGAATCGATCTTGGACGTAACGCGGAACGCCATGCGCGCAGGGAAGTTGGCTTTAATTGTTCCAGTAATAATATTTACGGAAGGACGCTGTGTAGCAATAATCAAGTGAATACCGATGGCACGAGCCAATTGCGCCAAGCGAGCGATAGGCGTTTCCACCTCGCGTCCAGCAGTCATGATCAAATCGGCGAACTCATCCACTACCAATACAATGTAAGGAAGGTAGCGGTGACCGTTATTCGGATTTAATTTTCTGGAAATGAATTTCGCGTTGTATTCTTTAATGGTTCTGCACTCCGCTGTTTTCAAAAGTTCGTAGCGTTCGTCCATTTCAACACACAGCGAATTCAAAGTCTTCACGGCCTTGCTCGTATCTGTTATAATAGCTTCAGCTTCGTCAGGAAGCTTTGCCAAGAAATGTCTTTCAATTTTATTGAAAAGCGTAAGTTCTACTTTTTTCGGGTCAACCAATACGAACTTTACTTGAGATGGGTGTTTGCGATACAGCAACGAAATCAAGATCGCATTCAGTCCAACCGACTTACCTTGTCCAGTAGCACCAGCCATTAGTAAGTGAGGCATTTTCGTTAAGTCTGTAACGAAGATGTCGTTCGAAATAGTTTTCCCCAACACCAACGGAAGCTCCATGTCGGCATTTTGAAACTTGTCGCTAGCTATTAACGAGCGCATAGAAACCACGTCGGGTTTGCTGTTCGGAACTTCAATACCTATTGTTCCTTTTCCAGGAATAGGGGCGATGATACGAATGCCCAATGCAGCAAGGGAAAGGGCAATGTCGTCTTCCAGACTTTTAATTTTAGAAATACGAACCCCAGGGGCAGGAACAATTTCATAAAGGGTAACGGTGGGCCCGATGGTCGCTTTAATCTTGGCTATCTCAATCTTGTAATGATTGAGGGTTTCAATAATTCTATTCTTATTATCCTCAAGCTCTTCTTTCGAAATCTGAGGTCCATTGCCTCCGTAATTCTGAAGTAAATCAATCGAAGGAAGTTGATAGCGTGAAAGGTCAAGCTTCGGGTCGTATTCTCCGAATTCTGTGCTTTCAATTTCATCGGAGCTTAATTCCTCCGCTTTAACTGTAGGTGCGATTTCAATTCCTAGATCGCCCATATCATCATCTTCTGAAATTAAACCGAACGTCGGTTGTGGTTCCATCGGATTGTCGAAGTCGAAGGAAGTAGTTTGCTCGGGCGTCTCTTCTTCTTGAATAACTTCGAAAACTTCTGCTTCAGCCTCTGGTTCGGGTGTGTAGGAGGGAATCGCTTCAGCTTTTACCTCAATGGTGGTCTCTTCGTTTTCTTCCTCAATAATTCTCGGCTTATCGGCCTTAGGTCTTGATTTTAAAAGAATACCTAAACGAGCAATAAACGCGTCGACATGGTGATTGAAATTCACAATGAAAAACACGATGACCACAAATGATATCCCGAGCAAAGTGCCCATCCATCCCAAATGCGAAACGCAAAATTGTGTGGCCACTGCACCATATCCACCAACGAATAAACCGTTAATGAGGATTTCAATATGATCGAAAGGAATCGGATTCGTGCGATGCGCAAAGAAGCCAATAGCTAATGGTAGGAACAGCATAACACCAACACTTACTCGGATTGTCTTTAGGAAAGGAAGTAAGTGTTTTCCAGTAAGCATGCGCATGCCAACTAAGAAGGTGAGAAGAGGAATGCAAAGCGCTGCTATTCCTGCAAAGTGAAACATAAGCGCATGCGCCCAGCGCGCACCGAGCCCGCCCATCCAGTTTTGAAACGACTCATTCAATCCGCCGCTTCCAACAAAAAGTTGTTGGTCGTGAGTGCCAGAGAATAAATAGGAAATACAGGCAAATGCGGTAAATGCCGAAAATAAAAGAACGGCAAGTCCTGCGATTCGCATGGTACGGACGTCGCGATTCAAATGTTCGTTTCTATCTTCAAATTCAGCGGAAGTATCGACTTCGCCTTTTCTTTTTTTAGCCAAAATGTACAGATCTAAGGATGTGTGAAATTATTCAGTAGAACAACTGAAAAAGCAAGGGTTGTAGTGTCTTATTAACACAGATTTGTGGCTATGTGGTTGGCCAACGTTGAGAATAGTCGAAAAAAATGAAACGGAGTGTTGCATTTCTCAATATTCTACGTATATTTGCCGTCCAATTTCTGCAACAATGGCTAAGAAAGGTAATAGAATACAAGTTATAATGGAGTGCACAGAACATAAAGAGTCTGGCAAGCCCGGCACAAGCCGTTACATCACTACTAAGAACAGGAAGAATACTCCTGAGCGCTTAGAGAAGAAAAAATTCAACCCGATTTTGAAGAGAATGACGGTTCATAAAGAAATCAAATAAGCTTAAGTCATGGCAAAGAAAGTAGTTGCGACCCTGCAAACAGGTGGTGGTAAGAACCACACCAAGGTTATTAAAATGATCAAGTCTGCGAAGACAGGTTCATATTCCTTTAAAGAGGAAATTGTACACAATGACAAAATCGGCGAGTGGTTTGCTAAAGGCTAGTCGCTGTTAGAAATACGTTAAAAGGCTTTTCCTTTGGAAAGGCCTTTTTTTTATTTTAGACCTAAATTATGAGTTTCTTCAAACGCTTTTTTTCGAAAGAAAAAAAAGACAAGTTAGATCTTGGTCTTGAAAGAACCCGCGAGGGTTTTTTCGGGAAGCTAGCCCGCATTATTACGGGAAAGGCTCACGTAGATGAAGAAATGCTTGACGAGTTAGAAGAAATTCTAATTACTTCGGACGTTGGCACCGCCACGACAGAGAAGATCATTAAGCGCATTCAAGAGCGTGTTCGTCAAGAAAAGTCAATGCCTTCCGATCAGTTGAATCAAGTGTTGCGCGATGAAATTGCACAAATGCTTGTGGGTCACGAAGGAGAAGAGAGCGAAGAAATTTTCATTCCAGCTTCTGATGGAATGCCATACGTGATTATGGTAGTAGGAGTTAATGGTGTGGGAAAGACCACCACCATTGGTAAGATGGCCTATCAACTTCAACAGCAAGGAAAGAAAGTGGTACTTGGTGCGGCGGACACGTTTCGTGCAGCGGCCATTGATCAATTGAAAATTTGGGCTGAGCGGGCAAACGTTGAGATTGTTGCCCAAGCCATGAACGCTGACCCAGCAGCAGTTGCTTTCGACACACTTCAATCTGCTGTTTCTAAAAATGCGGATGTTGTGATCATTGACACTGCGGGTCGCTTGCACAACAAGGTCGGACTCATGAACGAACTCACGAAGATTAAGCGAGTGATGCAAAAGGTGGTGCCGAATGCACCGCACGATGTGATGCTGGTTTTAGACGGTTCAACCGGACAAAATGCTTTTGAACAAGCAAAGCAGTTTACAGCAGCTACCGAAGTTTCTTCGTTGGCCATTACGAAAATAGATGGAACAGCCAAGGGCGGAGTTGTAATTGGAATTTCAGATCAGTTCAACATTCCCGTTCGCTTTATTGGAGTGGGTGAGCAGGCTGGAGATCTTCAGGTCTTCAATAGATTTGAATTTGTAGATAGTTTATTCGCAGGAAAAACAAAATAATGAAGACGAAGACACTCAAGAAAAACAAGGTGAACGTAGTAACCTTGGGTTGCGCGAAAAACATTTTCGATTCGGAAATCATGATGGCGCAATTGAAAGCGAATGCGTTCGATGTAGAGCATGAGTCGGAAGATACCGATTCAGAAATTGTAATCATCAACACCTGCGGATTCATTGATAACGCAAAAGAAGAAAGCATCAACACCATCTTAGCTTGGGCGAGAGAGAAAGAGAAGGGTAATGTTTCTAAGCTATATGTGACCGGATGTCTAAGTGAACGCTACAAACCCGAATTGGAAAAAGACATTCCAGAAGTAGATGCGTTTTTCGGAACGCGTGATCTTCCACGTTTATTGAAAACATTAAAGGCCGATTACAAAACGGAATTGGTTGGGGAGCGTTTGTTAACCACACCAAGTCACTTCGCTTATTTTAAAATAGCGGAAGGATGTGATCGTCCGTGTTCGTTTTGCGCGATTCCCCTTATGCGCGGAAAGCACGTGAGCACGCCAATGGAGCAGCTTGTGAAGAACGCGAAATCGCTAGCGGCTAACGGTGCCAAGGAGTTGGTGCTCATTGCACAAGATTTAACATTTTACGGATTAGACATTGAAAAGAAACGCACGCTTTCAGAATTGTTAAAGCGACTTTCAGATGTAGAAGGAATCGATTGGATTCGTCTTCAATATGCCTTCCCTAGTGGTTTCCCAATGGATGTGTTAGATGTTATGAATGAAAGAGATAACATCTGTAAATATTTAGACATGCCCCTTCAACATGGAACAACAAAGATGTTGCAAGCCATGAAGCGAGGCATAACGAGAGAGAAGACCGATGCGCTTATCCAAGACATTCGCATGAAGGTTCCGAATATTGCAATTCGTACAACGTTGATTACGGGTTTTCCTGGCGAGACGGCTTCAGATCACAAAGAATTGTTGAAGTGGATTGAACAATCACGCTTCGAACGTTTGGGCGTGTTTACCTACAGCCATGAAGAGAATACTTCTGCCTTTGTTTTGAACGATGATGTTTCAGCCAAGACTAAGAAGAAGCGCGCCGATGAAATTATGGAAGTGCAATCGCACATTTCGTTGGAGTTGAATGAAGCCAAAATTGGAAAAACCTTCAAGGTATTAGTCGATAAGATGGAAGGCGATTATTACATCGGTCGTACCGAATTCGATTCGCCTGAAGTAGACAACGAAGTTGTTGTGGCTAAGTCTGAAGGGTATTTGCGTGTGGGTGATTTTGCCGACATTGAAATTGTTAGCGCGGAGCACTATGACTTAATTGGAAAAATTAAAGCGTGAGTTCTGAAGTGAAATATCCTGTAATGGAGACCTTCACCAGCATTCAGGGTGAAGGCGTTTACACGGGTGTTCCAAGTTTTTTTATTCGATTGGCTGGATGCGACGTTGGTTGTGTTTGGTGCGATGTGAAGGAGAGT
>CANKYR010000018.1 GCA_947488195.1 Flavobacteriales bacterium | reverse complement strand
TACAGCGAATGTTCGCGACGGATACGCTGTTCAATTAGCCGTTAAGAACGGATTTCGCATTGCAGTAATAAGCGGAGGAAGATCTGAAGCTGTTCGCAATCGCTTCGAAAAACTAGGGGTGCACGAAGTTCACTTGGGTTCTTCGAACAAACGCCAAGTGTATTTAGATTTAAAATCGAAGTGGCATTTCCACGATGACGATGTGTGTTACATGGGCGATGATATTCCAGATATTCCATTGTTGAAGATTGTTGGTTTGGCTGTCTGTCCGGCCGATGCAGCGCCTGAAGTAAAGGAAGTATCTCACTATATTTCCAACAAAAACGGCGGACATGGATGTGTGCGCGATTTAATGGAGCAGGCCTTGAAGCTTCAAGGACATTGGATGAATGAAGAATCTGTAATTTGGTAATCATGACAAAAAGAAATTTATCCCTACTCGTATTTCTTGTTTTAGGTGGAAATGTATTCGGACAGTATTGGCAGCAAAATGCCGATTACACCATTGACATTTCATTGAACACCACGAACGACTCGTTCGTTGGAAAGGAAACGATTCAATACACGAACAACAGTAACGATGAGTTAACGCAGTTGTTCTTCCATTTGTACAACAATGCATTTCAACCGGGAAGCGACATGGATGTTCGCTCTACGGATTTGCCAGATCCCGACCGACGTGTAGGAGATCGCATTTCAAAATTAACAAAAGAACAAGAAGGCCATTTGCATGTTAGCAAACTCCTGGTGAATGGTGAAACCGTTTCATTCATTGAGAACGAAACCATTTTGGAAGTTCAACTTTCGAGAGGAATACCTGCTCATTCTGTTGCTAAAATTGAATTGGAATTCAACGGACAAGTGCCTTTGCAAATTCGCAGAAGCGGAAAAGACAATGCGGAAGGCATTGAATACAGCATGAGTCAGTGGTATCCTAAATTGAGCGAATATGATAATGACGGCTGGCATCCGAATCCTTATATCGCTCGTGAATTCTACGGCATTTGGGGGGATTTCAACGTGAGCATTACCTTGCCCGCAAACTACGTGGTTGCAGCTGGTGGCGTCTTGCTAAATGAGGAAGAGTCTTTCAAGCGCGTTCAGAAAGTAGGTAAGAATTTAATTACCTGGAAGTACGAAGCGAAAAATGTTCACGACTTTGTGTGGGCCGCCGACCCCGATTACGTCCGCACTGAGACCCAACTGCGCGGCGGTCCAAAAATTTATTTCTATCACCAACCGGAAGAAAAGTACAACGAGGCATGGGATCGCCTTCCTGAATTCACTGCAAAAGCGTTTGATCTGTTGAGTAAGAATTTCGGTAAATATGCCTACCCCGTTTACAACGTCATTCAAGGCGGAGATGGTGGAATGGAATATCCTATGGCAACACTCATAACAGGCAGACGTTCGCTTCCAAGCCTTGTAGGAGTTACTGTTCACGAAGGCGCACACTCGTGGTACCAATGCATGCTCGCAACCGATGAAAGTCAGTATTGCTGGATGGACGAAGGATTCACAAGCTTCGCATCAACCGTGGTTATGAATGCATTGTTCCCTGCTCAAGCAGATCCTTTCCACAGAGAGTCGATTGACGGATATCTCGGCCTCGTTGAAGCAGGAATGGAAGAGCCCTTGACCACTCACGCCGATCACTTCGAAACAAATTACGCATATGGGGTTGCAGCATACAGCAAAGGCGAAACGTATTTAAGTCAATTGGAATACATCATGGGCTCTGATCTCTTCAACCAAACTATGCAGACGTATTTCAACGAATGGTCTTTCAAACACCCTACTCCGACCGATATTATACGCGTTGCTGAAAAAGAAAGTGCATTGGTTCTCGATTGGTTCGATGAGTATTTTGTTGGAACAACGAAAACCATGGACTACGCAGTAGATACAGTCCTCGTAAACAAATTGGAAACTGAAATAATTCTCAAGCGCAAAGGATTTTTTCCCATGCCTTGCGAGGTAACTGTTAGTTTCGACAATGGAAAAGATTGCGTGTACTACATTCCAATTGATCTCATGCGTGGAGAAAAATTTAAAGGCGAAATGTCCGATAATTGGATCCTACAAGAAGACTGGCATTGGGTTGATAAAGCATATTCCCTCAAATTTAAAAATCAGAATATGAAAGTTGTGAAGGTGACCCTTGATGCGAAGAATCAAACCATAGACACCGACAAGAACAACAACTCGTATTCCATAACCAAATAAAACGTGTTTAAAAACTACTTCGCTTTTACAAAAAGTCCAGCGCTCAACTTCATCATTGGCTTAGTAATTTCTCTGGGATTATTGATTGGACTGGGTCCCTTGGTTGTTTCGTTCGGTAAAGAATTGCCATTTTCCATCCTGAGTTTAGTGGTGTTGTTCAACGCCATTTGGTGGGGATGGCAGATTGGATTTCTTTCTGCCTTAATCTACATCGCTCTTGGAATAGCTGGACTGCACATTTTCCCGAATTATGAATTCGGAATAAAGCATGTCTTCACCATTACAAATTGTGGTTACTACTTCGGGTTCTTAGCTGCAGCCCTACTCGCAGGATATTTCGCTGAAATTCCTCGCAAGAAAAAAATGTTAAATACACTAGCTATTTGGTTCCTTGGACATGCACTTATTTTATTGTTGGGAGGTCTATACATCTATCGCATTAATCCCGAACGTGCGTGGGCATTTGTTCAATTAGACCTTTCGGCTTATGCTGTGAAAGCCACAGCAGGCCTCATTATTACCGTTGCCTTCTTACGTTTTGTAGAAGGACGCGAGAACTTTTACAAAGCATCTTAAACTATGAAATTCATTCAACTCAGTTACAACGAAGGCATTGCTACCATTGCCTTAGATCGTCAAGAAAAATTCAACAGTTTCGTTATGGAAATGTCCGTTGAATTGCAAGAAGCATTGACTGAAATAAAAAACCGAACGGACGTTCGGTGTGTGGTGTTAACTGGAAACGGAAAAGCATTTTGTGCGGGACAAGATCTCGGCGAAGCCATTGCGACTGACGGTCCTGGATTGGAAAGCATTTTGAAAGATGGGTACAATCCGATTATTCGCATGATGCGTGAATTGCCACTTCCAATCGTTGGGGCCATTAACGGCGTTGCTGCAGGAGCAGGAGCGAACATTGCGTTGGCTTGCGACTTGGTTGTTGCTTCGGAAAATGCCAGCTTCATACAAGCGTTTACGAAGATTGGATTAATTCCCGACAGCGGAGGAACGTATTTCCTTCCGCGCATTATTGGAACACAACGCGCGATGGCACAAATGCTTTTGGCCGACAAGGTTACAGCCGCTGAAGCGAAAGCCATCGGACTTATTTACGACGTTTATCCTGTAGAAGAATTCCAAACGAAAGTTGCAGAACTTGCGGCGCGCTTGGCTTCTATGCCAACGAAAGCCCTTGCTTTCACGAAACAGGCTATTTACGCTGGATGGAACAATACACTTGAACAACAACTCGATTTAGAATTAGACCTTCAGAAAAAAGCAGGACAAACTGCCGATCACAAAGAAGGTGTTGCCGCATTCTTGGAAAAGAGAATGCCTACATTTACGGGTAACTAATTCATTCAGAAATGTCGACTTGGATTTCAATAACTGATCAATTACCGGAAGACGGGCAGCGCGTATTGGCGTTCGTTCCGGGTAATACCGTTTTCCTTCCTGGAAAAACTGGCGAGAATGAATTGCGTGAAGTTATTGTTCTTCATTTCCAAAAAGATTTCTATTTGCACGACAAAGAGAAAGCTGAAAAACACGGCATTCACTTTTGGAAAGGAGAAGGGAATTCAAATCAATTCTTTCAATCGGTATCGCACTGGATGCCAATGCCTAGCTTGAATTCATGAAAGAACTGATTGAAAAACTGCATCTGAAAAATGTGCTGAAGCTTTCGGCAGCCACTGCAGTTGGACAATTGATCACCTACGGAACTGCGCCCATTCTTTCGCGCATGTACAACGCCGAAGACTTTGCATGGTTCGCCTTGTTCTATGCGTGGATTATTCCTTTTGCTGTCCTTGCTACGTTTCGTATTGAATACAGCATACCGAATGCTGAAACAGAAATGATGGCTCGTGAGCGAGCAAAGCTTTCCATAAACAATGCATGGAGACTCGCTTCTGGAATAGCCATTCTATTCAGTGTGCTCTATTTCTTCGGCATGCACATCTCAGCTTTCGAAGCGTTTCTCCCGATTGGAATTTTCAGTATTGCAGTTATTCAAACGTACAATTTTCTTTCCACCCGATTAAACAGATATCGCACGAATGCTGCGTACAGAGTGGTGAACAGTTTGGTCATCAACGGCTGTTCAATAGGATTGGGATTTTTCTTCTTCGACTATTTAGGATTGGTTATCGGATTCATCATTGGTCAAGTTGTTTCAATGTGGGTTTTGCACAACGGTACTCGTCAAGATGAACTTACGGAAGAGCCCGTTAAAGACATCTCCCTAAAGTCTTTCAAACAATACATCTTCTTCAACACACCGCAAGGCATTATTGAAACTTTGCAGTTGAGCGGAACCGTTTGGATGTTGAATGTCTGTTTCGGCGATTCAGCAACGGGTCTGTATTTCATGTGTTGGAAGATTATTCAAGCACCTGTGAACCTTGTTAGTAACACGATTTTCCTGACGCACTTCAACAAAGCTTCCGAGTTAAAAAAGAACGGAGAATCTTATCGCCCACTAATGCTCAGTACAGCTAAGGCACTCATGGCATTCAGCGGAATTGGGGCCATTGTTATCGTTGCCTTCGCCCCTTCCCTTTTCGCGTTTGTTTTCGGAGAAGAGTGGCGGGCTTCCGGAGAAATGGCTAGATGGCTCGCACCACTATTTGTGTTGAATTTTTCCATCTCGCCTTTTTCATTCACTGCCATTTTAGAAAACGTTCAAAACAAAGCACTTGTATTAAACATCATTGATGTGATTTTAAAAATGTCCGCGCTTTATATAGGATATTTATTCAACAGTTTGAACTGGGCCATTGGCCTGTATTCGCTAGTTAGTAGCGTCATGTATCTAATCACATTCGTGTGGTATTTGCATTTGGCGAAGCCTAAACTTTCTGCAGAATGAAACAACTGTTGCAGTCTGCGTTTGTAAAGAATACTGCAATTCTGCTTATTGGAACCGCTTCGGCGCAAGCCATTCAAGTGCTTGGAGCTTTCGCCCTAGCACGAATTTATGACCCCACGGAATTCGCGGTGTTTTCTTTTTTCACCGCGTGCACTTCCATTATACTTTCCTTTTCTTCTTTGCGATTTGAACTGGCCATTGCACTTCCTAAATCTGCTGAAGAAGCTGAACAATTGGTAGCACTTTCATTGCGCACATTGTTGCGTGTTTTAGGATTGGTTGTATTGGGAATTGTGCTCTTATTCGCTGGACAAAGCGTTTTGATATATAAAATTCCAAGCGCAATCTTATTGGTACCTGTCTTCACCTTCTTCGCAGGATTCACACAAATCTTGAATTACTGGTCAACGCGAAACGGAACCTTCACGCGTAACGCTCTTTCTAAAATAAGCGTCGCTGCCGTTACTGTTGGAACGAGTTTGTTGTGGGGATTCATTTCGGATGATCCGATTGGACTTATTTACGGCGCTATTCTCGGACAAATCATCGGATGGATAATTATCGGTTCCAACTATTCCAAATTGGCCATTCAAGCATGGAAGAAATTAACCAATCACGATGCGAAATTGCTTTGGAAATCATACAGCAAATTTCCAACATACAATGCGCCGAACGCCTTGGTAGATAACCTTCAGCAATATGGCATTGTGTTTTTACTGGGAACCTTTTTCGCGAGCGAAATCAGCTCTTACTACTTTCAATCGCTTCGCATTCTTGCAGCACCACTCGCGTTAATTGGCGCAAGCATTTACCAAGTGTTTTATCCGAAAGCAGCGCAAGCGTTTCACGACACCAAAAACATTCGCTCGTATGTCTTGAAGATTTATGGAGTGCTATTCGCAGTTGGATTCCCCATTTTCGCTGTACTCTTTCTTTTTACGGAAAACATTTTCGTTTTCCTATTGGGCGAAACCTGGCGAATGACAGCAGTTTATGCGCACATCCTCATCCCGTTTATTTTCATGAATTTTCTTATTTCTCCTGTAAGCGCTGTAACCGCTGTGGTGCACAAACAACATCAGTCATTCGCCTTTTCGTTGGTTGGATTAACCCTTAAAATTGTGAGCATTCTCATTGGCGGATTGATGAGTGATCCTATCCTTGGCTTCACGTTGTTCAGCCTTTCAGGCATGGGCATCATGTTGGCCGGAATGTTCTGGTATTGGTACATCGCAAAAGAACGCGAAACTTTGGAGCATTTGGGCTAAATTTGAACATGCTCAAACGCAGAATTCTTTTTTATTTATCGAAGTGGATTAAGCCTGTTATGGTTGGACGTTACAAGCGTTCCGACGGAACAGTTCTTCCGTTCACGCGCATTTGCAGTTCTACTTTTTTACAAGGTGAAAAGAATTTTCACGTAGAAGACAACGTGTACATTGGCCACGCGAATTTCATAGATGCTTCAAACGGATTAACGATTGAAGAAGGTTGTCAGGTCACGAATTTCGTGAGTATTCTAACGCATTCCAGTCACGACGCCATTCGTTTATACGGAAAGAAATACGCTTCCACTCCAAAGAAATTGGCTTACAATGTAGGGCAAGTAAAGATTGGAAAGTACTCCTTCATTGGACCGCACGCCGTTATTATGCCGGGAACAACACTTGGAAAAGGAAGCCTTGTTTCGGCATACAGTTTTGTGAAAGGTTCTTTCCCCGATTACGCAATTATTTCAGGTAATCCGGCTGTTGCTGTTGGCGACACCCGTGACCGTGACAACAAATGGTTAGAGGAGAATCAAGACCTTAAATCCAACTACCAATCTTGGAACGAAGGGTAAAATGAAGAATAAAAAACTGCTCATTATCGGGAGCACATCCATTCACACTGAAAACTTTTTTCAACTCATGAAAGAAGAGTTTAAGGAGGTGCAGGTAATTTCAAAATTAGATTTCAGCTTGTGGAGTCTTTCTGCGCAAATACGCACTCCAAGAACAATTCGATCAATAATAAAGAAATTCAATCCTGACATTGTTCATATTCATCAGGTAAATAGTGTTGCCTACTATGCGCTAAGAGCCTTATTGCCATTAGGTACACCCAATGTGCTCACTGCTTGGGGTAGCGACATCTATTTAACACCAAAAAGAAATTTCATTTTAAAAACGCTTGTCAGATGGAATCTCAATCACGCGGATTCATTTACTGCCGACTCGAATGACTTGGCGCAAGCGATGCAAGCGCTAATTCCTGAGAGAAAGATTGACATTCTCATTGCCAATTTCGGAATAAACCTAATACCGGTTCAAACTGAAAAGGAAAAGATATTTTATTCGAATCGTCTTCATAAAAAACTTTATCGCATTGACGACATATTAAGAGCATTCGGAAAATTCAAAAGCAAACCGAATCGTGAAGAATGGAAATTAATTGTGGGAGCTGTTGGTGATGAAACAGATCAACTAAAAGCGCTAGCCGATGAATTGAACATTCTATCTAGCACTGAATTCGTTGGCTGGTTGCAATCAGAAGACAACGCTCGTAATTACGCCAAGGCAACTTACTACATTTCCATTCCAGAAAGCGATGCTACTTCGATTAGCGTGCTCGAAGCAATGGCCAGTGGTTGTATTCCTATACTCTCCAATTTACCTTCCAACATGGAATGGGTTTCACATGGTAAAACAGGAGTTGTCGTTGAAAATGTTCAGAGCGATTTTATTTCTGAAGCTTTCGAAATGAATTTATCGAATGCTTCCGAATTGAATAAGCAACGCATAGAGCGCGACGGAACTAAAGAAGCGAATCGCAAGAAATTCATTTCACTTTACGAAAAACTTTTATCGAAATGAAAACCAAAGTCGCGCACTTCACAACCCTACATCCGCCTTTCGACAGTCGAATATTCATGAAAGAATGTGTGAGTCTTGCGAAAGCAGGTTACGAAATTTCACTTGTTGTTCCTCACTCGGAATCGCTCGTGCGCGAAGGCGTTAAGATTGTTGCCCTTCCAAAAACAACAAGTCGACTTAAAAAATTGTTTATCACCGCATGGCAAGGTTTTTTTGCTATCATGAAACTAAACGTGAAAATTATTCACATTCACGACCCAGAGCTTATTCGCTTTGCACCTTTGTTTTGGCTACTCGGAAAGAAAGTTATTTTCGATTCGCATGAATATGTAAGTAGGCAAATTGAAAGCAAGCCTCTCGGACCGCCTTTTCTTCGAAAAACATTCGGTTTTTTATATAGCTGCGCGGAACAATTCTACATCCTCTTTTGCTCTCGTGTGATTGTGACTGAAACCGAGCAAATACTCTCAAAACGCAAACAAGCAGTTATTCGCAACTATCCAATTCTTTCCCTTCCTCAAATAAAGCTAACTGATCAAACAGGTAAAATCACGCGCTTTATTTATTGTGGAGGATTAACTGAAATTCGAGGTATCTACGAATGTATCGAAGCTATTTCTGAAATAGAAGATGCCACCCTTACGCTTATTGGAGCATGGGACTTCGAAGAATACAGACAAAAATGCGTTTCTTCTAAAGGGTGGAAACAAGTAACTGAAGTTGGTCATTTGCCTGCAACAGAAGTTTATCAACACTACGTTAACTCACATGTAGGCTTAGCAATTTTATATCCTGAAAAAAATTATTTGAATTCAACACCTGTAAAGGTATTTGAATACCTCGCTTGCGGACTACCTGTAATCATGTCGAACTTCCCGTATTGGGAAAAAACATTTGTTGAAGGATGTTACTTCGTCACCCCTTCCAACAAACAAGAAATGATTTCTGCCATGAAGCAATTGCAAAGTGAATCGCTTCGACTTGAATCTGGAAAAAGAGGAAATGTTTGGGTGAAAGAAAATTGCAGTTGGGAAAATGAAGCGCGCACGCTTGTTCAACTTTATAACGAAATTTCAAAATGAGTTCTCCTTCTGTAGGCATTGCCATTCCATGCTTTCAAGAAGCATTACACATTGAAGAATGCGTGCTGTCCTGTTTGAATCAAACCTATTCAGGAAACATTCGTGTGTACGTTGCCGATGGCGGAAGTACAGACGGCACGCTTGAAAAGCTTCAGCAGCTTGCCCTTCAACATGAAAATAAAATTATTATACTCAAGAATGAACGTCGAGTTACTCCAGTAGCACTGAACATGGGATTACAAGCGAGTCAAGAAGATTTCAAAATGATTCTTGGCGCGCACGCTGCTCTTCCGAATGACTACATTGAAAAATGTATGCAGACGTTTATTGAAAATCCGGAAGCGGATTGTGTTGGAGGAATAATCATAAACGAATATCAAGACGCGACTTCCCAAGCCATTGGATGTGCCATGTCGTCTTCGTTTGGCGTGGGTAATGCGCATTTCAGAACGGGAAATAAAAACGGATTTGTTGACACTGTTGCCTTCGGTATGTACCGCAAAGAAGTGTTTGAAAAGATTGGATATTTCAGAGAAGAGCTCATTCGCAATCAAGACGACGAGTTCAACTTCCGAATGGAAAAGAATGGCTTAAAGTGTTATTTAAATACCGATTTGCATTCAAAGTACTACGTTCGCGGAACGTTAAGCAAACTGCTGAAACAATATTATCAATACGGTTATTGGAAGGTGTACGTGAACATTCTTCATGGACAAATCACCACTGTTAGACAGTTGGTTCCTTTCGCCTTCGTTTGTTATTTGATCTTGCTTGTGCTCACGAACATTATCTTTCCGAAATATTCATTATTCTTAGCAATTCCACTTTTATTCTATTTCATTCTTGCGCTCCTATTTGCAGGACGGACAAAAAGCAAAGAACCTCGTTCAACATTGTTAAGCTTTTTCATTTTACATTTAGGATACGGTTGGGGTTATCTCCGCGGATTAATTGAAATGAAGATTTTCGGAAAGCGTCCTACCCTTCAAAACGCACAACACAACAGATAGAATATGCGATCAGCACTTTTTATTTTATTCGTTTCACTCATGAACACTCTTTCGGCGCAGTCACTAAGCGTGAAGCAGAATTTAACTTCTCCTTTCATGCAATGGTATTTCAACGAGGAAGGAAAAACAGAAATCATGTCGTGCGCTGTGCCTGGCAATGTTCATCGCGATTTAGTCTTGAATAAAAAAATTGCAGATCCACTTATTGGAACGAACGAAACCAGTGTGCAATGGGTATCTGAAAAAAATTGGGAATACACGTTGAACGATTTCGTTTGCGAACCGAACATGCTGCTTCAAGATAAAATTGAATTGCGTTTAAATGGAATAGACACTTACGCAAAAATTTTCCTCAACAATACATTCCTGGGTGAAACGAACAACGCGTTTGTGCAATTCGATTTCAATGTGAAAGGAATACTTCTTCCGAAAGGAAATAAACTTCGCATTGTTTTTTCTCCGGCCGAAGCCTACGCGAAACAAAAATTAGCGGAGCGCATTCTTCCCCTTCCGGGAGACAGCATTCGCGCGGTTTGCAGAAAGCCGCAGTATCACTTCGGTTGGGACTGGGGACCGAAATTGGTGACTTGCGGCATTACAAAAAATATAGAGTTGGTTGGACACACCGACTTGTTGTTCGAGACATTTGGCGTTGAAACACTTTCATTGAATGAAGGAAAAGCGCAGATGCGCGCGCACATTCACTATCGTGCCGACAAAGAAGAAAAAGTTGCAATTGCATTTAATTTCGGCGGACAAATTTTCAAAGAAGAATTTGTTACGCGAGTGGGAGAACATGATTTTATTTTTTCGTTCGAATTGAATGAACCCAAGCTTTGGTGGCCGAATGAAGCAGGAGAACCGTTCTTGTACTTGGTTCAATGTACTTTGCAAACAGCCAGTGGCAAAGCAAATACGCGTGTGATTAAAACGGGCGTTCGCACGATAGAGTTGGTGAATAAACCCGATGAATACGGAGAGAGTTTTTTCTTCAAGGTAAACGGAAAAAGTATTTTCATGAAGGGCGCGAATTACATTCCGCTACGCATGCTACCTGGTGTTTACAGCGAATCGGAATACCGTATTCTTCTTGAGCAATGTAAGGCTGCACACTTCAATATGTTGCGCGTTTGGGGTGGAGGAATTTACGAGAGCGATCTGTTTTATTCGCTTTGTAATCAAATGGGCATTCTCATTTGGCAAGACTTCATGTTCGCATGCAGCATGTATCCGGGCGATTCGAAGTTCTTAGAAAGCGTTCAAAAAGAAGCCGAGCAAAACGTTCGCAGAATTTCTTACAACCCATGCATGGCACTTTGGTGCGGAAACAACGAGAATGCAGAAGCGTGGTCGAATTGGGGTTGGAAAACAGGACTCTCGAATGCATCGGTTGCTGCTATTGACAGCGAGTACAATCAATTGTTCAATCAGCTTTTACCTGGCATTGTCGGACACTTTTCGAACCTTCCTTATTGGCCTTCATCACCACAATTCGGAAGAGGAAATAAAGAGTCGTTGAATGTTGGCGATTCTCATTACTGGGGTTTGTGGCACGATGAGCAACCGTTTTCTGTTTTGGAAACGAAGGTTCCTCGATTCATGAGTGAGTTCGGCATGCAGAGTTTTCCGAGTGAAGATGTGTTGAAGTTAATGTCGCCTCTTGCGCCTTACGATATGAATTCGGAAGGAATAAAATTGCATCAGAAAAACGCACGAGGCTTTGCGCTAATGAAGCAATACACCGAGCAATGGTATCCTAAAGCTAGCGAGCTTCCTGTTCCCGAGTATGCGAAGCTTACCCAAGAAATGCAAGCCGAAGGCATGTGTCGCGCCATTGAAGTTCAGCGCAGCAGTCCGCGATGCGGAGGCACCTTGTACTGGCAGTTGAACGATGTGTGGCCGTCGTTTTCTTGGAGTAGTATTGACGTATTAGGAAAGGAAAAAATCTTCCATCAGAAATTAAAAGAGAGCTACGCGCCGCAATTGCTGACGTACAAAATTGAGAACGATTCGCTCTACATCATTTGGGTCGATGATCAATTCAGTCAGCCTTATGAAGTGAAAGTTTTCGGAGAAATAAAACAACTTCAAAAGAAACGTGCCCGCGGAATTGGTTTCAGCAATTACAACATTGCAGTTAGTGGACGTATCTCTATTAGCGAAGGCATTTCACTTAAAGAATTAAAAGGGAAACAAAAGCGAATGCTTTCTTTAGAGACTGTCTACAGGAACATTTCAATTCAGAGAACGTTTACCATCCGTCCGTAGAACCCTCGTTCGAAGAACCCTCGTCTGAAAGACCCTCGTTCACCAGAACCCTCGTCGCCTAGAAAGGCGACTCCTCCCCGCCTGTGAACGTAAAATCCTCATCATCCCCTAAGTCATCGTTCATCTTAGATGCCACTGTAATTGTTGTAGCACCGCTATCGAGGAAGGAATTGTTGGCGGGAATAGCTCTAGCTTCAGAAGATCCTCCGTTAAAGTCGTTGTTGAAGTTGTATCCGTCGACGTCTGCGAATTTCGCAAGGCTTGCAATGAATCGCAGGCGAATGTTATCGAGTCCACCGTTACGGTGTTTCGCGATAATTAATTCGGCAAGACCTTGTGAAGGTGTACGTTCGTTGTCGTTGAATTCGGTAAGACCGTAATATTCTGGACGGTAGATAAATCCTACGATATCGGCATCTTGCTCAATCGCACCCGACTCACGTAAGTCGGAAAGCATAGGGCGTTTGTCTCCGCCGCGTGTTTCAACAGAACGAGAGAGCTGTGAGAGAGCGATAACGGGCACATCGAGTTCCTTCGCTATTTGTTTAATGGAACGGGAAATAGCTGAGATTTCTTGTTCACGGTTTCCGCCTTTGCCTTCGCCAGCGGTCATGAGTTGCAAGTAGTCGATGATGATGAGTTCTATGCCGTGGTTCGATTTAAGTCGACGGCATTTCGCGCGCAATTCGAAAACAGAAAGTGCGGGGGTATCGTCTATATATATCGGTGCTTCAGACAAGTTCACCACCTGATGGTGCAATTGCGTCAATTCGTAATCTTTCAATTGTCCTTTACGAAGTTTCTCGGAATTGATTTCCGTTTCGCTGGCGATCAAACGTTGCACCAATTGAACACCGGACATCTCGAGTGAAAATACAGCTACAGGACGCTTGAAGTCCACAGCTACGTTTCGAGCCATTGATAGAACGAACGCCGTTTTTCCCATACCCGGACGAGCCGCAATAACAATCATGTCTGACTTCTGCCATCCGCCGGTAAGTTTATCTACTGCATTGAATCCGGTTGGTGTTCCGCTAATTCCGTCTTTGTTTTTTCTAGCTAATTCAATCGCTTCCATGGCCGACTTCACGAGTGTGCTCATTTTGTCGGAAGACTTACGAATGTTTCCTTCTGCAACTTCGAAGATGTTGCTTTCGGCTTTGTCTAGCAAGTCGAAGGTATCTGTGGTTTCGTCGTAGGCTGCTTTAATAATTTCATTCGACACGCGTATTAATTCACGTTGAATGAACTTTTGCGAAACGATACGCGCGTGTGTTTCAATATTGGCTGTTGAAGCAACGCGATTGGTTAATTGTGAAATGTAAAGCGGTCCACCCACGAAGTCGAGTTTCCCGGCTTTTCGAAGGGCTTGGGTGACGGTAAGAATGTCAACTGCTTGTCCAGCACCGAATAACTCCCGTATGGCCTCGAATATATCTCCGTTCGCCTCTTTGTAGAACGAATCGGGTTTCAGGATATCGATAACCGCATTCAGCGATTTCCCTTCGAGCAGCATGGCACCGAGAACCGCCTCTTCCAAATCAACAGCCTGTGGCGGAAGTTTCCCCATTTCATTCGCTGGCATGAAGTCGCGAATAGCGGAAACTCTGTCTTTGCGTGGATTTTTCGGTTTGAAGTTATTGTCGGTTGCCATAGGTTTTCGGTTCTAGAAGGACCTCAAAATTAGTTCAGAGTATTTGAATGTGGGGCAAAAGTTTTACAACTTGAGCTTTTGATAGTATGTGAATAACTTGGAACTGCGTTGTTAGAACTACGTTGTTCCTGCTTCGCAATTGGAAAATCGAAGATTTTATTCCTACTTCGTAATGGGAACTTCGTTATTCCTACTGCGTAATTGGAAAATCGAAGATTTTATTCCTACTACGTAATTCCTATTTTATAATTAACCTGAAGACTTGAAATGTCGAATAGAAAGAGTTATTTTTACATAGAGTATGAGCAACGCTAAAATTTCCATCCGATTCTTTAATGACCGCGAAGTTCGCGCGGTTTGGGATGAAGAAAACGCTAAGTGGTGGTTTTCTGTTTTGGATGTTGTTGCTGCTATTAACAATGAAGAGGATTATTCAAAGAGTCGAAACTATTGGAAATATCTGAAGACTAAGCTTAAGAAGGAAAACAATCAGTTGGTTAGTATTACTAACCAACTGAAACTTTCTGCTGCTGATGGCAAAATGTATAACACTGATATGCTCGATAGCGAGGGTGTTTCAACCCTTGCCAAAACGTTTCCTAATAATCGCGGTCTTCAATTCCTTGATTGGTTCATATACAGCGAGGACAGTTTAGACGGGCAAAGTAAGAAAAAAGCTTATACCCTATTTGAAGGAAATTTAATTCACTCAATCGAAGTTGGAACAACAAAAGGCCTGCAGCAAATTCATGCTTACCTGTTTGGTGGACTCTATGAATTTGCTGGACAAATTAGACAGAAGAATATTTCGAAAGGAGGATTTCAATTTGCCATGTCGAAATTCTTGGTTGAAAATCTGAAGCAAATTGAGCTGATGCCTGAGTCTACCTTTGATGAAATTGTTTCGAAGTATATTGAGATGAACATCGCTCATCCGTTTATGGAAGGTAATGGCAGAAGCGCTCGTGTATGGCTTGATTTAATTCTAAAAAAACGCATTCAAAAATGTATCGATTGGAGTCAAATCGGCAAAAGAGAATACATGAATGCCATGGTACTAAGTCCAACCAAGAGCCAAGTTTTAAAAACACTTCTTCAAAATGCATTAACCTCGAAGATCAATGATCGTGAAATGTTCATGAAAGGAATAGATTACTCCTATTATTACGAGGAGGGGGAATGAGGGAACTGCGTTATTGGAACTTCGTTGTTCCTGCTTCGCAATTGGAAAATCGGAGATTTCATTCCTACTTCGTAATGGGAATCAGTTACTTTTGCAAATGCTGAAACTACCCAAAAACGTAAAATTCATTTCTGTAACAGCCTGGATACTTTTCTCTCGCACTTACGACGCGTATTGCACGCATACCCTTACGCCAGATCTTTCGAAAGAGGCGAATCCATTAGTAACAGTAGCGGGCGTTTCTTCGTGGTCAGTATTGCTCATTATTCTCGGCTGTCTAACAGCGTACGCTCTATTCGCTTTTTATATCCGAACCTACAAACCCACCAGCCTTTTGCCTGAAGGAAAAGGATATTCATTCAATCACTTTGTTGCATTCTTGTTCCTCGGATACAAAGACCAATGGTTCGCCACCTTGTACAAACCTCCTTCATCGTTAAAACGATTCAACAATTACATGGGTGAAGTACTTACGAAATGCCTGGCATTCGCCGGATTGATTTCAACACTTATGTGGATACTCATTCACAACTCCGAATATTACAGATCTGTTCACAGCGCACCAATTATCTACACCATTCTTATTGGGGGATGCTTTATAATCATTTATAGGTGGAATAAGTCTGAGTACAAATTGTACCTGCAAAGCAATTGAATGCAGGGCTTTAATAATTCGTACTTTTAATTATCTGAAAAAGCACGAATTGTAAAACCATGAACAGACGGAAATTCTTAAAACAAACAACACTTCTTTCAATCGGTGGATTGCTCTTGCCTTCGGCGTTGCTGTCCTCGTGCAGGCCTGATACTTTGTTTGAAGGTCCTTCGTTTCAAGGGAAGGTCTTGATTATTGGAGCGGGTGCAGCAGGATTGTATGCCGGATATATTTTAAAGTCGAAGGGAATTGATTTTCAAATTTTAGAGGCAGCTCCAAACTTCGGCGGAAGATTGGGAAAACTTACAGGCTTCGCCAATTTCCCCATTGATGTTGGGGCTCAGTGGATGCATGGGAAAAACAGTATTGTCGGGGATTTAGCTAAGAAGTCAGACAACCAAATTACATTAGACGACAGCATCGAAAAATATTGGTTCAACAATGAGCTCTTATCTTCTTTACCAAGGGACATCAATGAGATTTTTGAAGAAGAAGAAAATGTCCCCGATGTTTCCTTCGCAGATTTCGCCGTTCAAAAGGGTTATGGAGATGAATACAAAAATATTGTTGAAGCCATAGCCGGAGATTCGGGTGCTGACGCTTCGCAAATTTCGGCGTATTGGAAAATAATAGAAGAAGAAAACTGGAATTCAGGAGACGATGATTTCAAGTTTGAAGAAACGTATTTCGATCTCATTGAAAAACAAATTGCAATTCATGTGCAAGATCAGATTCAACTGAACACTGCGGTGAAACAAATAGATTATTCCGGTCCAATCATACAAGTTACAGACACCAACAACAATGTCTATACTGCGGACAAAGTTATTATCACCGTTCCCATTACCATTCTGAAATCGGGAGACATTGAATTCGTGCCTGCCCTTCCAACAGAAAAAACAACGGCCTTTTCAAAAATTGGAATGGATGCGGGCATGAAAGTTTTTCTGAAATTCAGCACGAAGTTTTTCGATGAAAATATTCTTGGCGGTTCCATATGCGCCGCTTATGCAGACGACAGCATTGGAAAAGCGCAAGACGACAATGTTTTGCTTGCGTTCGTCATGGGTCAGCAAGCTGAATACTTAACTTCATTGGGAAGCGACAGCGCAATAACAAACGCGTTGCTTCAAGAATTAGACACGATGTATAACGGACAAGCCACGGCATCCTTTGTTGATTCGCACGTTCAAAACTGGACAACTCATCCGTTTGTTCGAGGGGCCTATTCCTACAGCACCGTTGGAATGGGAGATGCCAGAAAAGTAGCCAGCGCATCCGTTGATAAAAAACTCTACTTCGCAGGTGAGGCAATGAATACAAACGGACACCATCAAACGGTTCACGGCGCTGTAGAAACGGGTTATAGAGAAGTAATTAATCTGATAACCGACGTGAGAAAATGAGAGCATTATTCCTTCTCCTATTTTTATTTCCGTTCTCAGATACCCAAGCGCAAGAGATTGAAGTGGACCTTTCGTACAAATACATGTTCGCCAACAACTGGGATAAAGCCATTCAAACCTATAATTTCAGCAGACCTTTTCTAACAGAAAAACAGCCGTTATTCATGAACGGAATTAACGGATCGGTGTCCTATATTTTTAAATCGGAAAATAAATTCAAACAAGGAATAAACGCATCCTATTCTCATTTCACCAGCTATGCCGAGAATGTTAATTTTGTGAATCAATACACTCTGCATTTTCTAAATGTGGGATACATTCTTCGTTATGAAAACACTGAAAAATGCAAAGGGCTAACCACGGATCTCATTCTTTCTGCCTCTTCAAGTGCACTGTTTCGAAATGTAAATGACGAGCCATTTATTTACGACGAAGTCCGCTCAAAAGCCTTCGGTATAGGTGGTGATCTGAGCGTTCGAACAAGTTATTCATTCAACATAAAAAATAACATTCGCTTATCCCCTTTCATTCAAGTTGGATATACCCCTTACCTCTATTCTCCCAACACAGAAGCGGTAATTAATCAGACTACAGGACTTGTAGCTCCTAATTTCACGGATGTTTTTTCATCGCAGATTGGCATGAAGGTTCGATTGAGAGAATAAAAAAGCCTATTCCTGTAGAAACTTTTTTGAACTATTTTTAGTGCTTGTGTAAAAATGCAAAAACCATGACAGCAACTAAATTAATTTGGGAAGAGGACTTAGAAAAATCCTCTGAAAAATACCATATCTACGGTGCTTGGATTGCCATTATTTTCGACCCTGTTTTTGGAATTACAGACTACTTCAACATTCCTCATGCTTTCAACCAAATTATGTCGTTGCGCTTATGCGTTTCGGTAATTGCGGCACTGGCGTTGTTGGCGCACAAATACAAATACATCAATTCCAAAACGCTAATTTTTATTCCCTTTCTACTCATTTCCTTTCAAAACGCCTACACCTTTAGTGTGATCAATGTTGAAGATTTCACAGGACATTCGCTGAATTACCTGGCTTTGTTTATAGGAGGAGGAATGTTTGTTCTATGGAATTGGTATTACTCTTTGGCTATTATCATTCCTTCTGTTGCAGCTACATGCTACTTCTTTCAAATGAATCACCAGTTGAATACGGAAGAGGCTCTAATAAACGGTGGGCTGCTGCTTATCGTTGTAGCCATTTTTATGTTCGTTCTCATTGAAACGCGCTATAGACTTACCATTTCAAATATTAAATTCAAGATTGCTTTGCTAGAAGCGAATGATGCCTTGACAGAAGAAAAATCGCAATCAGATAAACTTCTTCGCAACATCTTACCCGATGAGGTAGCTGATGAACTGAAAACAACAGGGAAAGCAAATGCAAAACACTACCCAAAAGTTTCGGTGTTGTTTACAGACTTCAAAGGGTTTACGGTGAGAAGTGCTAACATGACTCCGGAAGAAGTGATTGAAGAATTGAACAAATGTTTTTCCGCTTTCGATGCCATTGTAGAGAAATACAATCTTGAAAAAATTAAAACCATAGGCGATGCCTACATGTGTGCTGGCGGATTGCCCATTGCCAATGATAGCAACCCTATAGATGCTATTCGCGCTGGTTTGGCAATGCAAGAATACATGACAGCATACAAGAACGAATGCATTGCCAAAGGCGAACCTTTCTATGAGTGCAGGCTTGGCATCAACACTGGAGAGGTCGTAGCGGGAGTTGTCGGTACCAAAAAATTCGCTTATGACATCTGGGGCGACACCGTAAACACGGCCAGCAGAGCCGAAAGTAGCGGCGCGGTGGGACTGGTTAATATTACCGAAACTACCTACGAATTGGTTAAGGACATCTTCACCTGTGAATATCGCGGCGACATTGAAGTGAAGGGCAAAGGACTCATGAAAATGTATTTTGTATTGGGGGAAAAAGTTTTATAAAACAATTCTTCGAATCAATTGCTCCGCAATCAATCCTTCGGATCAATCACGGCGTGATCAATCACCTTCGGCGATCAATCCTTCGGATGAATTACGCATCAAGAACCCCGCAGTTCCAACAAAGAAGTTCTAACAACGAAGTTCAAACAACGCAGTTCCCACAACGAAGTTCAAACAACGAAGTTCAAATTACTTAATCCCAAATATCTTCTTGAAATTCTTCGAAGTCTCTGCAGTCTCTTCCCAAGGGAATAAATTCACCTTCATGGTTTTTGGCTTCTGACCGTTTGGCATCTTGAAGGTCTTCGTCACTGTCTTGGGTGTGCGACCCATGTGACCGAAACTCGCTGTTTCTTTATACATAGGTGTGCGCAAGTTGAAACGCGTTTCAATCTCGTATGGAGTCATTCCTACATTCTTCGAAATTAAACCTGCGATTTGTCCGTCGTTCATAGCTACTCGCGATGTACCATAAGTATTCACATAAAACCCTACTGGCTTCGCAACTCCAATGGCATAAGCCACTTGCACCAACACTTCGTCACAAACACCCGCCGCAACCAAATTCTTCGCAATGTGACGCATGGCATACGCTGCACTGCGGTCTACTTTACTCGGATCTTTTCCGCTGAATGCTCCACCACCGTGTGCACCCTTTCCACCGTAAGTATCTACAATAATCTTTCTTCCCGTTAATCCCGTGTCGCCGTGAGGACCCCCGATTACAAACTTCCCAGTCGGATTCACATGCAACGCATGCTTCCCATCAAACAACTTCTGAATGCGCTTCGGTTGTTTCTTCATGACACGAGGAATTAAGATCGTGCGAACATCTTCCTTAATCTTCGCCAACATCTTCGCTTCCTTATCGAAATCGTCGTGCTGTGTACTCACCACAATCGCAGAAATACCCATTGGCTTGTGATCGTCTGAATACTCAACGGTTACTTGGCTCTTGGCATCTGGACGCAAATATTTCATTTGCTTCCCTTCTCTGCGAATAGCAGACAACTCGCGCAACAACGAATGCGCCAACTCCAAAGGAAGCGGCATATAATTGTCGGTCTCGTTCGTTGCATAACCGAACATCATTCCTTGGTCACCAGCACCTTGATCTTTCTTGTTCTTCTTGTCTACACCTTGATTAATATCGGCAGATTGCTCATGAATTGCCGACAAAATTCCGCAGCTCTTCGCTTCGAACATATACTCGCTCTTCGTGTATCCAATCTCTGCAATAGTTCCGCGAATAATATCTTGTAAATCAACATAAGCTGTCGACTTCACTTCTCCCGCAACAACCACTTGTCCTGTTGTTACCAACGTTTCACAAGCCACCTTCGACTCAGGATCTTGCGCTAAAAACGCATCAATCAATGCATCTGAAATTTGATCGGCTACTTTATCTGGGTGCCCTTCAGACACAGACTCTGACGTAAAAAAATATGACATATCTACTTATTTATTTTTCTATTAATTTGAATTCAATGACTCACTCCACTTGGTTCTTACCGGTGGTGTAAAATCTGTATTAGGTACTTGTTCAGGATCGTATCCGAACAATTTATTTTCTTTAATGAGCGTATCAACATAAGTTGGTACCATGTCTTCCCAACCGACATGCCCATTGTGAATTAGGTCTAACGCATCGCGAGAGTATATCGAGAGAACATCCGGATTGTATTCTGCTATGTCAACAATACGCTTGTTGTCTACCATATAGCGGAAGAGTGGCTGCAAGCGCGGATGCACAGGACAATTCTCCGTTGTATACAAGGTGCTTGTGGCTTCGTCGAACCACGGATATAAGTATATCTTCAAATCTCTGCTGAAGAGAATTCCAAACGCTGCTAAAATCCCTCCGTTCAAATTGCGGTAGTACTTCTCGTCGAACAATTCCACCAACATATTTGTACCCATGATAATACCCATTCGTTCGTTGGTGTATTTCGTGAAGTACTCTGCCAACTTGTAATATTTCGAATAGTTGGAAACCAATACAGTTTGTCCAAGTGAACACAAAATTTCAGCGCGATCTAAAAAGTCTTGCTCATCAATTTCACCATCTGAACGCAAATTGTTCAAAGTAATTTCAAACAAAACTTGCACTTTTTCTGGATCAACTTTGCGGTCGGCTTCGAACATCTTCAAGCCTTTCGCAATCATATCAATGTTCACTTTCGTTACCGGTCTGAATGATCCACGTAATGCTAAAATGTGCTTCTTGTAAAGTACATCGGCCGCTTGTAAATTCTCTCCATCTGGAGAAAAGATAACCGCTTCAGTCATTCCGTTCTTCACCAATTGCAACGACATTAATCGGTTGTCCACATCTTCGAAATCGGGTCCACTGAATTGAATGGTATCAATTTCAACCTGATCGCGATTCAAATTATCGTACAACGAAAGCAACAATTCCTTCGGCTGTTTGAATGTATAAAAACACCCATAAAGTAAATTCACTCCAAGCGTTCCTACGGTTGCTTGTTGAAGAAGAACATCGCTTTCATGCAAACGCGCATGAATGATAACAACATTCGGCTCTTTATCAGGGGCGGTTTGAAACTTCACTCCCATCCATCCGTGACCCTGAATGGTCTTCTGAAAATTAACGGTTGCGAATGTATTGGCGTAGCTGAAAAATTCTTTGGTGGAATGATCTTCGCGATCTAAACGCTCTTCAATCAAACTGTACTCGTGATTGAGCATATTGTCTACGCGTGCTTTGCACACGTACCTTCCCTTCTCTTCCTTCCCGTATATGGCATCACTGAAGTCTTTGTCATAAGCGCTCATTGCTTTTGCAATGGTTCCGCTAGCGCCACCCGATCGAAAGAAATGACGTACGACTTCTTGGCCCGCGCCAATCTCTGCAAAGGTTCCGTAGATATCCTTGTTGAGATTAATTCTCAACGCTTTCTGTGCAGGCGATAAAACAACGCGATCCATTTCCAACATCCTAAATTTTATTCAAAATTAAACCACCTTTGACGAAATGTCTTAAGAAATATACAAAATCTTTCGCTCTCATTCAGCACGCATAGCCTTCTCTAAAGCCTCCATGGCAACAAGGGTTGCAGGACACCTGTGAAGGTTTGCAGTGTACACTTCGGTCTGATCGAAAAAATCTTTGCGGTACATATGTGGAAAGGTTGCGCAATCGTGCGGACGCAAATCATACACCCCACACAAACCCTTTTCCATATCAAAGAACTGACACGGCTGGGTTGTATTTACAATATCACCAGTTGCTTCATCTATGAACAACCACTTATCGAAGAACTCTTGATACGTCATGCCTAAGTGTGTTGCCAGTCGCTTCACCTCAGCCTTCTTCCAAGTCGGAGTCATTGTTCTGCAACAATTACCGCATGATGTGCAATCGATTTTACTCCACGCCTCTTTCTGGGCGGCAACAATAAATGGTTTGGCCGACTTCGGTTGATTCTTGGAAAGTTTTTTGAGAAATGCAGTTAGCACTTTCTTCTTGCGGTAGGCGCGCAATCTGTATTTGGTGACGAAGGCTGATTCTGACATGGCGCCAAAAATAAGACAAAAAAAAAGAAGGCAAGCCCCTTATATCGCACCGCTACAACTTTCTACCTTTGCTGCCTTCCGGCCCTGGAGGATTTGAAAGGAGCTGGTCGTATAAGACTTGCCTTTGTGCAAATGTAAGGTGTGAATCCCTTCATTGCAAAATCATTCGTTACTTTTGCCAAAGAAAATTAAATCCATGTCCGAAGAAATCTCAATCAATCCACCCTCCCGAAAGGAAGTCTTCCAAATTCTTTTTAAGTTCGGAATTGGAATTGCCCTTGGTGATTTGCTTTGCGAACAACTAATGATGTGGTTCCCATCTTTGACCTTCGTTTTAGAGTTAATTGGAGTAATTATTATTGTTCTAGGACTTACCTTAGGAATAAACAAATACAAATCTTTTTTCGACGGCATCAGCTACGGAAAGGCCTTGTGGTTCTGCCTTAGAATTGGAATGGTTGTCGGACTAGTAAAAATGTTCTTCACGTTTATACAATTGAGCTACATTGATGATTCACTGCTTGTTTTAATGAAGGAAGAGGTTAAAAAAGCCATTACGAACGCTGAAGGAATTTCTAGAGAGCAGATAAATGAAATGTTGAATAGTGGTATGATTGAAATGATCATATCTCCAATCTCTATTGCAATAATTGTTTGGATTAGCACTTTTTTTCAATATCTTTTTATCGGTTTATTTATTTCAATTTTTCATAGAAAAAATAAAAATCCTTTTCAACAAGTCTAACCCATGAACTGCTCACTGGTTATCCCACTATTGAACGAAGCGGAATCGCTTCCTGAATTGCAACGTTGGATTAACGAGGTTATGCAACGCGAGCAGATGTCTTATGAAGTCATCTTCGTAGACGATGGATCAACAGATAATTCGTGGAATGTTATTCAAGAATTGAAGCAGACCTACCCAACCGTTCGTGGCATTCGCTTTTCGCGCAACTACGGAAAGTCCGCAGCGTTGCACATGGGATTTCAAGCGGCGCAAGGAAGCGTTGTATTCACGCTCGATGCTGATTTGCAAGATTCTCCAGAAGAAATTCCTGCTATGGCTCGAATGATTTTAGATGAAGGATACGATGTTGTTAGCGGTTGGAAGAAAGAACGCTTCGATCCACTTTCGAAAACCATTCCTACGAAATTATTCAATTGGGCTACACGCCGAATGACTGGCATTCACTTGAACGATTTTAATTGTGGGTTGAAGGGATATCGCAAAGACGTGGTGAAGTGTGTGGAAGTGTATGGTGAAATGCACCGCTACATTCCGGTTTTAGCGAAGCAACAAGGGTTCAAGAAAATTGGAGAAAAAGTGGTGAAGCATCAAGCACGCAAATTCGGTTCAACGAAATTCGGAATGGAGCGCTTCATGAATGGATTTTTAGATCTTCTCACGATTTCATTTATGTCGAAATTCGGAAAGCGACCCATGCATTTCTTCGGAACCTTGGGAACGCTGGTATTCATGATCGGATTCCTTTCTTTCGCCTACATCGGCGGAACAAAATTGTATGCGCTTTACCTTGGAGAGACTGCAAAAAACATAGCCGACCAAAGTGCATTTTTCATTGCTTTGACATGCATGATACTTGGAACACTTCTGTTTTTAGCTGGATTCTTGGGTGAACTTATCTCTCGGAACAGCGCTACACGCAACGACTACAGCATAGCTGAAACGTTGAACTAACGACTTCCGAAAATTGCACTGCCAATTCGAACAAGCGTACTTCCTTCCTCAACGGCAATCTTCCAATCGCCGCTCATGCCAGTACTTATTTCATTGAAGCCTTCTCCGAAGAGCGGCTTCAACAAAGAAAAAATTCGATTGACTTCTTGAAATTCTTTTCGAATGAGTGATTGGTCTTCTGTAAAAGAAGCCATGCCCATTACCCCGCGAAAGTTCACGTTGGAATACAACTCCTTTTGAGCAGCAATTTCCAACACTTCACTTTCCGAAAATCCGAATTTGCTCTCTTCTGTTGCAACATGAAGTTGCAACAAGATGTCGATGTGCTTATTTAATTTCTTCGCTTGCTTATCTATTTCTTTCAATGTGGAAATTGAATTCACTCCGTGAATAAGCGCAACAAACGGAGCAATGTACTTCACCTTATTCGATTGCAAATTCCCAATGAAATGCCATTCAATATCGGTTGGAAGTTGCGCCTGCTTGTCCACCAATTCCTGCACATAATTCTCACCGAAGATGAGCTGACCAGCAGCATAAGCTTCTTGTAAATCTTGAAGAGGTTTCGTTTTCGAAACAGCCACCAACTTCACGTGCGAAGGAAACTGCTTCGTGTAGAAATTTATTTGATCTTGTATGTGGCTCATCGCATTGGATAAATAACCAATCCGCTTCTTAGCTTCGGCAAGATGTAGGTGCTCTTCGGCGGCATGGTAGATCCTTCGTCTGAAATGCGCATGAGCGTTTCGGTTGAAATGGGATGAAGTAAAAACGCGAAGTCTGCTTTGCCTTCGTCAACCATTTTCGCTATCTCATGCGAAGAAACTAGTCCATCGGCATAGGAGATGCGCTTGTCTGTTCGCTCGTCTTCAATTCCAAAAATGGGGTAAAGAATATTTTTCGAAAGCCATTCGGCATCTATTACATTTTTTTCTTTTTCGAATTGAAAAGCATACCATTTACCCGCTGCGTATACTCCTATTTTCCCTTCAGCTAATTGCAATTCCTGTTCACTCACCTCTTGAAGACTTCCTATCTTTTTCAAATCTGAAAGGAATTCATTCAAATCGAAATCAACGACACACTTCACCAAACGATGAAAACCTAAAATTTTTAATTGCGACTGAAAAAGGACTAAGGCCATGAAATACTGATAGACTTCATCGTGGTTTCCTTCTTCCGCTTTACGTTGTTTCAAGGCCACGCTGCTCGCGCTTCTGTGGTGACCGTCTGCAATATAAAGTTCAGGGACATTAGCCATCATTGCTTCTATCTCTTTAATATCGCTTGTATCACTCAACTGCCACAAGGTGTGCTTCACACGATCGGTTGTGGTGAAGCAATACAACGGTGTTTCCGAACAAACCCGACTGATTGTGTAGGTAGGAAAAGGTTGTCTAGACATTAATAATACTGGCTCTGCATTAATACCAGTCGTATCTAAATAATCCGTGAATCTTCCTTCACGCTGACTTATGGTGTGCTCGTGAATTTTTATTTTCCCCTGTTCGTAATCTTCCACGGAAACCCCACCTAGCAACCCTTGGAAAGAATACTCAGGCGTTTCCTGACGATAAATAAAAAACGAAGCGCTTGCTTCCGTCGAAAAAATTTCTTCACTCAAAAACTTCTCGTAATTCTTTCGAACTTCTTCGAAATACGCAATGCGTCTTCCGCGATAATCGCCGTCTACATCGGGGTGAATGACGTGCAGGAAAGTGTAGGGATTACCTTTCAACTTATCTATTAAATCTTCTTTTGAATAGGAAACATAAGATCGCGAAGCAACCAGATGCACCTTATCTGCTGCGGGTAACACAGCTTTGAATGGCTTGAACTTCATGCTTAGTTCGCGTCCATAATTCGTTTTACATTCTCTGCTATCTCCAGGCCTATGCGCTCCTGCGCTTCTGCCGTAGCAGCTCCAATGTGCGGAGTGGTAATAATTTTAGAATGCTTTAACAACGCTGCATTCGGACGTGGTTCGTTTTCGAAAACATCTAAACACGCTCCAGCAATAACGCCGTTGTCTAATGCTTCTATAAGTTCAGCTTCGTTAATTGTCCCGCCGCGACTGGTGTTAATCACCACTGCGTTTTTCTTCATGAGCGCGAACTCTGCTGAACCAATAACCGAACTTCCATTCGGTTGTTTCGGAACGTGTAACGAAATGAAATCGCTTCCGCGAAGAACTTCTTCGAAAGAAGAAACATTCAATTTCACTTCCACCGGAGAACCGTTAATGGAAAGCGTAACTGTTTCTTCTTCCTTCGAACGATCGAAGAACATCACGCGCATGCCGCATCCCAAGGCATATTCAGCCAATGACATTCCAATTCTTCCTAATCCAACAATACCCAACGTCTTTCCCTTCACCTCTTTTCCTTTCCCGTAATTCTTCTTCAACACTTCGAATGTTTCCTCTCCGTTTACTGGCATTGCGCCACCGGCTTGATAAAGAAATCTATTCGAAGCGAACATCATGGCCATCACCAATTCCGCTACGCTAGCGCTGCTACTTGCCGGAGTATTGAAAACGTCTACTCCTTTTTCACGTGCATAAACTGCGTCTATGTTATCAATACCCACTCCACCACGACCAATAAACTTCAAATTCGGACAAGCATCTATCAATTCTTTTCTGGCAGTGGTTGCGCTGCGAACCAAAAGTCCGTCTATGTTTTCATTGTGAATGAAAACAGCCAATGCATCTTGACTTACTTTTTCAGTAAGCACCGCGCAGCCCATGGCTTCCAAAGCAGCCTGTCCTTTTGCGTCTATTCCGTCGTTTGCTAAAATTTTCATCTTATCCGTTTTTACGTTCGAATTCTTTCATTACATCTACCAACACTTGCACACTTTCCAATGGAAGTGCGTTGTACATGGAAGCGCGGTATCCTCCAACACTGCGGTGTCCAGCGATTCCGCTAATTCCTGCCTCCTTCCACATAGCATCAAATGCTGCGGCGTGCTCTTCGTTGTTCAAACGGAAAGTCGGGTTCATCCAAGAGCGACTGTCTTGAACGCTGTGTCCATGGAACATGCTGTTTCTATCCAATTCAGCATAAAATAATTCTTGCTTCGCACGGTTGTGAATTTCCATTCCTTTCAATCCACCATTTTCTTTGATCCAACGAAGCATTAACATACTTGCGTACACCGAAAAAACTGGAGGCGTATTCGCCATACTATCCTTCGAAATATGTGAAGCGAGGTCTAAGTACGTAGGAAGTTTTCTTCCGGTCTTACCTAACATTTCTTTATCAATGATGTAAAGCGTAGCTCCAGCTGGACCCATGTTCTTCTGCGCACCTGCGTATATCAACGAGAAATCGTTCGCGTTGAATTCCTTCGAGAAAATATCTGAACTCATATCACACACCAACGGAACATTCACCTTCGGCGTATACTGATATTGCGTTCCGAAAATGGTGTTGTTGGAAGTGTAATGGAAATAATCATACCCATCTACCGAAGGCAACTCCGGAATGTGGTTGTGGTTGGAAGCAGAACTATCTGTCAGCACATCAATGTCTCCAACCAACTTCGCTTCTTTAATGGCGCCACTCGCCCACACACCTGTATTTGTGTATGCAGCCTTTCCACCTTCCTTCAAAATATTCAATGGAACCATGTAGAATCCGAGTGTTGCACCGCCTTGAAGAAAAAGTACTTCATAACGATCGTCGAGATTCAAAATATCTTTCACCAATTGACGCGCTTCGTCCATGACACGTTCGAAGTTTTTGCTTCGGTGTGAAATTTCAATCAACGACAATCCCATGCCGTCGAATTCACGAATAGCATCTGCTGATCCTTCAATAACAGATGAAGGTAAAATGCAAGGACCAGCGCTAAAATTGTGTACTTTTTTCATGTTTCAAATGTAGTCTTTAAATATTTCTTACTGATTTTGTAATTGTAAAATTTTCTGTTGAAGAGCCTCTTTGTTTCGTTCAAGAATAACCAATTCTAATAATTCATTGATAGCGGCTAAATCGTAGACGTGACCGAGAGCCGCGACAATGCAGTCCATACGATTCTCTTCCAATTCAATGGTTGAAATGATCTTAATAATGTCCTTCACCACATAGCAATCCGCTTCCAATTGCATGCGGGCTATCGTCTTGCGTTCGGTATCGAAAGACTTGGAGTGCAGGAAAGTTACAAGCGAATCAACGGTAGATGCCGCTGCTGGATTTTCACACCCCTTCTTTCCGACATAAACAGAATCTTTCGAGGCAACAGGTATTGCATTGTTGTTCCAAAACTGAAAAGCTTTGGCTTGAAGTTTCAATTCGCCGGAGGGCACGAGCTCGAGCTTGTTATTCAACACAGAAACAGAGAAACTGTGTGAAAAAAGGTTCTTTGCGTTAAGAAGAAAAATCGATTCTTGGGCTTGAACAACAACCTTCACGTTATGTTTTCCGACATTCAATTGAGAAACTTGCATGGAAGAAACTGGAACTGTATTGAACTGAACCTCGTCTACAAACAAGATAAAAGAAAGACTGTCTGGAGCGCTCACCGCCAACTTTGCTTGCGCTCCAACACTGAATGCTTGAAACAAAACGAATACTAGCAATATTGAACCTCTACTCTTCATCGAACGCTTTATAAATTCTATTTAAAAACGGAAATTTCCGAAATCTTTCTGGGACAATAAACAGCGGATTAACGCTTCTTTCTCCCAACCATTGCGGGCGAATGTACACCAAAA
>CANKYR010000017.1 GCA_947488195.1 Flavobacteriales bacterium | reverse complement strand
AGTGGCCTTCATTTCGATATCGATTGAATCGATATCTGCAAAAATTTTGAAGAGCATTCCCTTTCCTTCCATAACGGGTTTACTGGCTTCTGGACCTAAGTTTCCAAGGCCAAGAATGGCAGTGCCATTTGAGATCACCGCAACTAAATTTCCCTTGCCCGTGTATTTGTATACATCGTCAATATTCGCTGCAATAGCCTTCACCGGCTCTGCAACACCAGGAGAGTAGGCCATTGCCAAATCTCGCTGTGTGCTGTATGGCTTCGTAGGCACTATTTCTAATTTCCCTTTCCTACCTAACTCGTGATAATCTAACGCCTCTTTCTTCTTAATTTGCTTCATGTTCTTTCTTTGAGTTTGCAAAAATAAAACAACCTCGAAAATCGAGGTTGTCCTTGCTTAAATCTTTCTTGAATTATTCTACAACTAAGCGTAACGTTTCGCTTCCTTTTGAGGTCATTAAAGTGAAGTGGTAAATACCAGAAGCGAAGTCTTGTGCATTAAAAAGGATGCTACCTGAATTTCCTTTCACAACAGATTTTTTCACTAATTCGCCTTGAAGATTCGTAATCAATAGTTGACCCTGAGTTTCGCCAGCGTGAAGTCGGTAGTTGATGAAGCTCAGTCCTTTCAATGGATTACTTCCCACCAATTCAAATTTTGCACTTTGCTCTTCTTCAACAGCTGTTGGACAAAGGGCTTCATAGCAAAAACTTACGGTCTGACAAGCTTGATCAAATGGGTTCGTGGCATCGAAAAAACAATAGTTAATCAATGTTTCCCCTGGGTTGCCTAACGGCTTGTAATGCGCGTAAAAAGTAAAATTGGTATCACTGGCCAAAATAGTCTGAGATAAAAGTGAAACGTTTGTTGTTTCGCCGTAGCAAACTCCCCAACAAAAATAATTTGATGTTCCTGGGACTTCCGAAAGAACATTGCGACTGCATTTAACAGCGACCTGGACATCTGAGATGTTTGTAACGGGCCATTCGGCAACCATTTCACCGGCTCCTGTTAAGGTTGCGGCGGTGGCATTTACCTGATTCACAGGGGTTACCAATTCCATACTTTGGGCTGACATCCCTAGGAAAGAAAGCACCAATCCAAAAAAGACAAGATTTTTTTTCATTTTCCAAAGATATAAAAAGTATTTGGGCGAAATATTTCTTTATATTCGTTGCCCTAAAGTAAACCTATTAAAAATTTAATCACATGAAAAAAGCTCTACTATTGATGGTTGTTGCCGTAATGTCGTCAACAATGTCTTTCGCTCAGTTGCCTGCTGGATCATTTGGTCAAGATTTCACAATCACTGACCAATTTGGTGTTTCACACAACTTGTACAACTACTTAGATCTAGGATATACTGTATATGTCGATGTATCTGCAACGTGGTGCGGTCCATGTTGGAACTTCCACCTTTCTGGCGCATTGGATGATTTGTATATCAACCACGGTCCTGCTGGTGCTCCGGGAGTATCTGCTGCAACTACTGATGACGTTATGGTAATCTGGATTGACGGTGACGGTACTACTACTAATGCCGACTTGGCTGGCACTGGCCCTGATACTCAAGGTAACTGGTTAAACCCAACTGGAACTCCAATTGATTACCCTGTTGCTAACCCAGCAACTGCTTTGGCTGCAACAATCAATGACGATTATGCTATTGCTTACTTCCCAACGGTGTACCGCATTTGCCCGAACCGCCTTGTAACAGAGGTTGGACAATTAGACGGTCCTGGTTTGTATGCTACTCTTCAAGAGTGTCCTCCTCCAGCATCTTTGTCTAACGACCCTTCTATGTTAAGCTACGATGGTGACGTTATTACTTGTGGAAACGTTGACGTTGCAGTTACCATTCAAAACAACGGTACTACTCCATTAACTGCTTGCACTATCACTGTTACTGGTGGAATTGCTCCATTGTCTTTTGACTGGACAGGTAACCTTGGTACTTATGCAGTTGAAACTGTATCAGTTGGTTCTGTAACAATCACTGGTTCTACCACTTTGAATGTATCTATCACATCTGCTGATGATAACACAACAAACAACGCAATTTCTGCTCCTATCGGATTCGGTGCCGATGGAACAACTCACGTTAAGATTGATATCTTATTCGATGCTTACCCTGAAGAATCTTCATGGTCTATCACCGACGAAGCGGGTACCGTAGTTGCTTCTGCTAATTACAGCCCAGCGCCTCGTCCAGCTGACTATTCAACTAAAATTGAAAACGTTTACCTTCCTTCAACAGGATGTTACTACTTCAACGCTGCTGATAGCTGGGGTGATGGATTTTTTGAGTTGCAATATACAGATGGTGTTGCAAACGGACATATGATCGTTACAACGGTAAGCGATGCCGGTTCTAATTTCTCTACAGTTTGGAACTATGATGGAACGTATAACTTCGCTGAAGCTTCTGCACCTTCATTAGTGAACACTGTAGTAGGTATCGAAGAGGTTAATCTTTCTGCTGGTGTTAGCGTTTATCCTAACCCTGCAAATGATTTCATCAATGTTGCTTACGGTTTAACTAACAACAGCGTTGTTACAGTTGACGTTATCAACGTTCTTGGTGAGCGCGTAATGACTGAATACGTAGGTAGTCAAGCTGCTGGAAACTACACTTCACGTTTAGATGTTTCTAACCTTTCTGCTGGTGTTTACATGTTGAATGTAACGATCAACGGAACGGTGAACACTGTTCGTGTTTCTGTAAAATAATCTTGATTTTTTCAAGGAAGAAGAGCCGACGATGCGTCGGCTCTTTTTTTTGGTACAGTCATTGGCTAAAGTTTTTTACTTTTAAAAAAAATATTTATGCGTCTTTCAATCTCTATCCTCTTCTTGTTCGTTTCATTAGGACTTGCCGCACAAGAAACCTTGCCGAGCATCTCGTTAAAAGATCTTAACGGAAAAACCATCAACACAGCCAATCTTGCGCAAGACGGCAAACCAACATTGATCTGCTTTTGGGCCACTTGGTGCAGTCCCTGCAAAAAGGAATTGAACAACTATTTGGATTTATATGAAGAATGGCAAGCGGAGACTGGAGTGAAAATCATTGCGGTATCCATCGATGATCAACGCTCTGTCATGCGCGTTGCACCCTATGTGAGCAGTGTTATGTGGCCATTCGAGATTCTTCTCGATAGCAACAAACAGTTCGCGCAAGCATTGGGTGTGAATAATGTTCCTCACACTTTTTTAGTGGACGGAACAGGAAAAATCGTTTGGCAACATAACAACTATGCCGAAGGCGACGAAGCTGAAGTTCACGAGCAACTTTTAAAACTTAAGCACTAATTCTCTACATTCCTGTTTATAAGCCCGAAAGGGCTTTTTTTATTTCCGATTGCGACGTATTTTCGAAGCCCAATGAATAGAATGAAAAAGCTACTTATATTTTCAACCTTACTTGTTTTATCTTTCGGAGCGCAGGCGCAGGGCGATCCTAAAAAAACAGGGCAGTTACACGGAAATTTCCAGATACTTTCACAGCAATACAGTGAAGACAGTCTTATTGGAGCCACTGTACCACCTGCAACCACCGCAATTAACGGTTTTGGCAATCTCATGTATACGCAAGGTGGTTTCAGTGCAGGAATGCGCTTTGAAACATATAACAACGCCATTCAAGGATTCAGCGCACAGAACAGATACAAGGGCACTGGAATCGGGAATCGATTCATTCAATACCAAGACAGCATTTTCAATGTAACCATCGGAAATTTCTATGAGCAATTCGGAAACGGCTTAACCCTTCGCACCTATTGGGAGCCCAATCTCGGAATTGACAATGCCCTCGACGGCGCTCGTCTCATCATAACGCCTACAAAAGGTGTAACCTTGAAAGGTATCTACGGACGTCAGCGTCTTGATTTCGACAGCAAAATAACCAATGCCGATGGAATTATTCGTGGAAGCGATGCGGAATTCAATATAAATTCTCTTTTTAAGTCGCTTGCTGAAAAGCAAACGCAACTTACGCTAGGAGCTAGTTTTGTAAGCCGATATCAAAATGGAGAAACTAGATTCGTTGATTCGTTGGTTTTTTTAACACCTAATAATGTCTCCAATTCAGCAGTTCGATTTCAATTGAACAGAAATGCACTCGCGATTTCAGGTGAATACGCCCAGAAAATCAATGACCCTAGTGCGGATAATGCCTATCTCTATCGAAAAGGAAAAGCTTTCTTCCTGAATGCTTCGTATAGCGCAAGCGGGTTAGGTGTAAATGCAGCCGTGAAATACATAGACAATATGAGCTTCCGCGCAGATCGCAATCTGAAGTTGTTTGATGTTCCTACTAACTATTTGCCTTCAATTACAAAACAGCACACCTTCAACCTAGCAGCTACATTGTATCCTTATGCCACACCTTTAACCGGGGAAGTGAGCTACATGGCTGAAGTGTTTTACACATTTAAGAAAGGAACTAAACTCGGCGGAAAGTATGGCACTCAACTTTCGGTAAACTTCGCTGCAGCGAATGGCTTGGATACAACTCGATTAACGGGAATTGAAGCCTATACAGAAGGTTACGAAATCAACTCAGTGAAATTCGGTCCAACGAAATATGTTAGAGATTTCAATTTGGAGGTGAAGAAAAAATTAAGCAAAAAATTCTCTACAGCTTTTACCTACTACTATTTCGAATTCAACACCCTTGTTACTCCAGTTACGAATGACTTCAAAGGAATTGTATACGCCAACATAGAAGTTGTAGAGATGAACTACAAGTTCACACCTAAAGACAATCTTCATCTTGAAATTCAAGGACTTCAAACAGATCAGGACAAAGGCGACTGGGCAACCGTAGTTGCTGAGTTCTCACATTCCCCTCATTGGAGCGTTGCATTAATAGACCAATACAATTACGGCAACTCTGTAGAAGAAAAACGGATACACTATTTGTTCGGAACGGTTGGTTACATTAACGGTTCTCAGCGTTTAACTCTCGGTTATGGAAAAAGAAGAGAGGGCGTATTTTGTATTGGCGGAGTCTGCCGAGCAGTTCCAGCAACCAACGGCTTCGAATTAATGTACACAGCAAGTTTTTAAGATGAAAAAAAGTTACCTATTCCTTCTTGGATTGTCCCTATTCTTGGGGGCGTGCGACCGACTTGAAAATCCGGTTACTGTTGCAAAGAATAAATACCGCGAAGATTTGTACGGCCCGGCACCCACTTTTACAGCGGCCACTGCCACTGTAAAAAACGTTCTGTTCGAAGAATATACTGGTCACTTGTGTGGTTTTTGCCCGCCATCAACGTCACTAGCCTTGGCACTCGACGCCACATTAGGAGAGCGCATGGTTACTGTGGCCATTCATGCAGGTTCCCTTGCCTCAACAGGCGGGACCTTGTTTCAGACAGATTACACTACTCCTGCTGGAAATCTTTATTGGGCGCAACTCAACGGAGGTTTCAATCCGACTGCGCGCATTGACCGACTTGGTGGTTTAAGCAGCTACGAATATCTCGATCCCGCTAACCCGAGCAGTTGGCAAGACATTGTGATGAGTCAAATGAATGCCGCTACGCCTGTTCAATTGCAAGCCAATTGCGAATATGTGACTGCCGACAATGTCTTCAACATTCACATGAATTCACAATTCCTAGAAGGATATACCGGCAATGTGAATTTGGTAGTTCTTTTAGTTGAAAATCATTTAGTAAGTCCGCAAGAAGACTATAGCCAAACCCCATCGGAAATCGAAGAGTATGAGCATGAGCACGTCCTTAGAACCAATGTTTCTGAGCCTATGGGAAACCTGGTAGTCAAGAATCCGATTGGTGGTTACAGCGCAACGACAAGCTTTACTATTCCCTCCCAAGTAATTTGGGAACCTACAAATATGACTGTTATTGGATATTTGGTAGACGCTAACACACACGAAGTTTTGAATGCCGTTGAATATGAAATTAACTAAGTTTTTTCTTTTATTTCTTGCTCTTCTTTGCAGCCAATTGCATGCTCAACAAGCATTTAACGCGGGAATAGCTATAGGCATGACCACTTCTCAAATAAGTGGTGATGGTCTTGGCGGGTGGGACAAATTTGGAATAACTGGAGGAGCCTATGTCAACGCTCCATTCAACAAAAAAAACGGACTTAGAATTGGCCTGTATTATTCTCAAAAAGGATCACGAACCAAACGCGACACACTGAACTTCAATACCTATTCATATAGACTTAATTATATCGAAGTTCCCGTGCAGTGGTCCTATCAGAATGGTCCATTCACATTTTTATCAGGACTCTATTACGGACAAATAATAAAACAGGAAATTCTTGCCAATCAGTTGACTTCTCCCGTTTCACCCGCATTTCGAAACTTCGATGTGGGTCTGGGTTTAGGAGCACTCGTTCAATTGGGAGACCATCTCTTTGTGGAAGCAAAATTCTCATCGAGTATACTTCCAACAAGACCATCACCCAATTTCACCAATCCGAATTCTTATTACGAAAAAGGGAACTACAATCAAGTCTTGCACTTTTTAATTGGAAGAAATTTCTGATTCCATGAAAGTGAGTATCATAACTGTTAGTTACAACAGTGCGAAAACAATCGGTGATACGATTTCCTCAGTTCAGAAGCAATCTTATAAGAACATCGAATACATTGTTGTTGATGGAAATTCCACTGATGGAACCGTAGAAATTGTGAAGCAATATCTTGATTCTTCGAAAGATGTTTCACAAGATGTTTCACAAGATGCGATGCAAGGTCGTTCCGAAGGTGCTTCGCAAGACCTTCCGGAGGACCTTTCGAAGAACCTTCCGCAGGACCTATCTATCGGTGCTTTACAAGGGGTCGTGACAAAATTTCTTTGTGAAAAAGATAAGGGTATTTACGACGCCATGAATAAAGGTCTTGCGCTGGCGACTGGAGATATTATTGGCGTTTTGAATAGTGATGACTTTTATTGTTCGAATGATGTTATTGAAAACGTTGTTCGCGCGTTCGAAGAAAATGAAACAGATTGCCTTTATGGCGACTTGAATTATGTGGATCCGATTGACACATCTAAAATTGTTCGCAAATGGCGCAGTGGAGCCTATCTCAGAAAGAACTTTTTAAAAGGATGGATGCCACCTCACCCTACCTTTTTTGTAAAGAAATCTTGCTATGAAAACTTCGGAACTTTCGATACGCAATTTAAAAGCGCTGCGGACTATGAACTCATGCTGCGTTTTCTTTTTAAAGAATCATGCAGTGCGCAACACCTTCCTAAAGTAATGATTCACATGCGGGCGGGCGGTGTGAGTAATGTTAGTTTAAAAAATCGCCTTCGCGCGAATCGTGAAGATCGTTTGGCTTGGAAAATAAACGGGTTAAAACCAAAGTGGTTCACGCTATTGCGTAAACCACTTTCTAAATTGAAACAATATTTTTAATCTTAGAACTTCGCTCTTGATCTTCTAACTCCAGGCTTTCCTTTCATGTAACTGTACTTCGACTTGTAGAAGCTAGATCTTCCACGAACTACACGTGTTACTGTTAACTGTGTCGTAAGGTAGCTGTCGTTGTGCGTAGCGTCTCCACGAGGAGCTTGCTTAACAGCACCATCTACATAACGGAAATTATCTATGTATAAGTCTGCAGAAGTATATTGTGGATTATCTGCAACAAGGCCATCTAATAATGCTTGGTAAGTTTGTCCGTTAACAAATTCCTGTGCCTTTTCATCTTGCGGATTCGCATACACGGTAGAGAGATCATCTAAATAATCTGTAAATGTCGTTCTCCAACTCAAATCCCATTGCACTCTCCACTTCTTATTGTACGTGAAATAGGCTCCAATACCTAATGGAATAGCCAAACCATATTTCGAATAAGCTTCCTTCTGACCTTCAGTCTTCCAATCGCGCAAGGAGAACCATTCTCCACCGTATTGAACACCTCCGTTGCTATAAATCTGTCCTTTCGGATTAGAAGAATATCCGGCTAAACCCGCGAACATAAATACTTTAAAGTCTGGATTGTAGTAACCTTTGTTTCCAACGTCGTTGTCATACCATATGGTTAATTCAGCTCTTCCGCCTAATTCCAATAAATCGTTTTGAAAGTTTGCATTTCTAGCACGACGTGGTGCGTAAGTTGTATAAGCATCTCTGTCTGTAATGCGTATCCAATCGAAGTTTGCAGAAAACGCGAGGCGCTTGTTCACTTTATATCTTCCATATATTCCAGCTGCAAATCGGGTAGATACCAAATGCATATCTACAACGAAATCTCTTCTTGGCAGATATTTTCCTCCGATGTCTCCGAGGTAGTTCGATGCTCCTACTTTCAATCCATAATCCCAACGGTATTGAGCCGGTGAAACGTTTGACAAAAGTGCTAAAACCAAGCTTAAAAAGAATACAATTTTTTTCATATTGGATAAAGTCGTTCGCTAAGATAATGAACAATGTGGAAACACTGAATAGTTTTTCGCATTTTTGGAGAAAATTTCAACATGAATTTAGTCAGTCAGCTTTTTGGAATAAAGTACCCGATCATACAGGGAGGAATGATTTGGTGCACGGGAGCGAATTTGGTTTCAGCTGTTTCGAATGCCGGAGGTTTAGGGCTTCTTGGAGCAGGGTCTATGTATCCAGATCAGCTAGAGGAGGAGATTAAGAATTGTTTGCAATTGACCGATAAACCTTTCGGAGTCAACCTTCCGCTTCTATATCCGAACATTGAGGAGCATTTAAATCTGATTGAAAAATACCGTGTTCCCATTGTCTTCACCTCGGCAGGAAGTCCAAAAAAATACACAGAAAGACTGAAATCTTCGGGAATAAAAGTTGCTCATGTTGTGAGCAGCAGTGCCTTTGCATTGAAATCTCAAGAGGCGGGCGTAGATGCAGTTGTGGCAGAAGGTTTCGAGGCAGGCGGACACAATGGTCGCGAAGAAACAACAACCCTTTGTCTGATTCCGAGTGTTGTGGAGGCTGTTTCTATTCCTGTGATTGCAGCAGGTGGAATTTCCTGCGGGAAAAGTATGCTTGCGGCTATGTCACTGGGTGCTCAAGGAGTGCAAATGGGATCAAGATTCGTCATGACACATGAATCAGCTGCGCATGAGAATTTCAAAAACGCCATTTTACAAGCCAAGGAGGGAGATACCAAGCTTACCCTTCATGAAATAACACCCGTGCGATTGTTGAACAGTCCGTTCTACCAAGAAGTAATGAAAGCTTATGAAACAGCCGCTAGCGTTGATGAATTGAAAGAACTACTTGGACGCGGCCGAGCTAAAAAAGGAATGTCTTTGGGGAACCTTGAAGAAGGCGAATTGGAAATTGGTCAAGTAAGCGCTAGATTAAAAGGGGTAATTTCAGCTAGAGAAGTGATAGAGCAGACGATTGCCGAATTTCAGGAGGCGCAAAACTCCGTAGGCAATATTTCATTTTAATTACGTTTGATTTTGGCCATTGTATGCAACCCAAGGCCTATTTTTGCGCTCTTCAAAGAAATGAACAAGTATATTCTATCATGCTTTTTGGTCTTCGGATTCTTCCTTACTCTTTCGAGTAATGGACAATCTCTTGCAACCATAACTTGCCTTGAAGTGCAAGGATCAAGCGTGTCCATTTCTTGGAATACAACACCCAATCCAATTACTTTTTCAACAAACCACATCTTCGCAACAGATGTAACTGGTGGTATTTCAGAAATAACTCAATCAACGAATTTATCAGGAACCTACGTCTATTCAAACGTTGACGCTGCAACTGGATCAGTTTGTGTATTCATCTCCACAGAAGACATCGTGGGGGGTGTCCCAAACTTCACAAATTCAGAGACTTTTTGCAGCACATTTTTAACAGCGACCGCTTCTGTTTCTCCGCCAGGCTTCGTTAATTTGCAATGGAACTCACCCTCAAGTAATGCAGCATGGTTAGCAGCCGTTAACGCGGAAGTGTGGTTAGAATACCCTACCGGTGTTTGGAATAAGATAGCCACCTTACCTGGTGCCGCTTCTTCATTTAATTATGAAGTTACAGTCTGCGGTGAGCAATTGAATTTTCAGATTAGGTACAGTGGTTTGCCAAATTGTGATTTCGCTAGCAACACTGCAGGTGGTGTTTTTTCAGACCAAACCGCTCCTGCAATTCCAACGATTACCGCCGTTACCGTGAATCCTTCCACAGGACAAGCTGAACTGAACTGGAGCGTGAATACTTCTGGAGATACGGACGGTTATATTGTTTATTCATGCAATGGGACAACTGTTAATCTCATTGACACGGTATTCGGAATTAACAACACTCAATTCAGCGATTTACTCTCTAATACGAGCAGTGGACCTGAATGTTATTTGCTTTCTGCTATTGACACGTGTTACTCAGGAGTGCCACCTAGCCCAAATACTAGTCCAACGGGAAGTGTCTGCAATTGCACTATTTTTTTAAGTCCAGCAGCATACACCTTGTGCGACACCAGTATCGATTTTTCGTGGAGCGCTTATTCTGGGTGGAGTTCAAGCGTGGACTATTATATTGTTATGCATAGCGTTGACGGAATAAATTTCACTCCGGTGGATACCGTTAGTGGCAGCAACTTAACGGGTACTCACGAATTTACCAGTATCTCTTCTGGCATTCATTATTACGGTGTGGTTGCTTATTCAAATTCGGGCGCAACTTCTACTTCCAACATTCAAAGCATTAACGTCACTTACCCCAGTCCGCCAAGCATAAACTACATTACATCGGTAAGTGTAAATAGTTCGAAAGACATTGACATTACCGTGAGAAGTGAAGCTACATTAGTTCCGCATAAGTACATTCTTCAAAGAAAGAATTTATACGCTCCATACAATTGGGAATATCACATGGACATCACTCAGTCTGCCACAAATATTGTGTTTACAGATTCTGAGGTGACCTCTGATGATGTGATTTATGATTATCGCGTTATTGTTCAAAATCCGTGTGGATATTACCTTGACACTACGAATACCGGACGCAACATTCGATTGAGAGGCGAAAACAGATCTGAATTCCTGCTGAACAATATCAATTGGTCTGTTTATGAAGATTGGGAGAATGGAGTAATGGAGTATCTGGTTCTTCGATCAGTTGATGGAGGGGCTGAAACACAAGCCTCTTCGGCTAACTCTAGTAACCTTGCTTTCAGCGACGATCTCGAGCCTTTTCTTTCTTCGAAAGGCCAGTTCTGTTATCGTATTCAGGCGAATTCAGAGCCTATCAGTTATTTCCCGAATGAGACGTTTTATTCCTATAGCAATGAAAAATGCTTAGATCAAGAACCTCTGATTTGGATTCCGAATGCCATGATGATTCATGGAGAAAATGATTTGTTTTACCCGGTCATTTCCTTCGCAGACACCACTGCATACACTATGAATATTTTTAGTCGCTGGGGTGATTACGTTTTTGAAACAAACCAACTTTCTGAAAAGTGGGATGGCAAAATGAATGGTGGTGACTATGTTCATGAAAACGCCTATGTCTATTACATCACTGTGAAAAACGGAGTGGGTGTTTTATACGAGCGGAGAGGAACCATTACCGTGCTTAAAAACTAGCCCTTACCTATGAATTGTATAGTATTGGATCATGGGAACACCTCTTTAAAATGGGGGTTATTCGTAAACAATTGCTTGGTTGAATCGGGAAGAATTCTTGACCAAAATCTTAGTCTTGAATTGAATAAGTTGCGTTCAAAACACAGCCTTCCATTTTTCTATTCTTCCGTAAGAAGTGCATCTGAACAAACTGAATTTTTAAATCGATTTTCTTTTTGCCGAATTGTTCCGGAAGATAATTTTCCGACCTGCCATTACACTTCAGGTGCAGCAGGAAAGGACCGACTTGCAAATGTCGCAGGTGCCTCGAGAATTTTTGATGGATCCGAATCTCTTATCGTTGACTTTGGAACTTGCATTACCTACTCTATTGGCAAATCGAACGAGTTGATTTCAGGCGTTATTTCATTGGGTGCACAATCCCGTTTGCGTGCTATGCATGAATTCACCGGTCAGTTGCCGCTTTTAGACTTTATAGAATCTTCCGAAATTTTTCAAAACTCCACTGAAGGGGCCATCCTCAGCAGCGTTAATTTTGGAATAGCAGCGGAATTAAAGGGATATATTGAACAAGCACTGGAGCAGCATCCTCAACTCCGTGTGATATTTACAGGTGCCGATTCGGTACATTTTGCTAAACAGCTTAATTACCGCATCTTTGTGGAATTGAATTTAACTTTAATTGGACTGTATGCCATCTTGTGTGCGAATGAATCTTAAATACGTTTTTCTTGTTTTGATTTCGGCCATGTGCACGCGCGTGCAAGCTCAAATTCCAGTTAATTCACCTTACTCACGTTTTGGAATTGGATTGACAGACATTGGATTTAATGCGCGATACTCTTCCATGGGTAACGCATCTATTGCTTTGCCTGATTTGTCAGGAGTGAATTTATCGAATCCCGCTTCGTTTGCCTTGTTTACTGAAACGACCTTTCAAGGAAGTGTTTTCGCTAAGAGTTCACAACTGCTTTCGTCTAACGCCGAAACCAATTACCTGGGCGGACAAGTTGGAGAAATTGCATTTGGATTTAAGCGCACAGGAAGCAAATGGGGATTCGCCATGGGTATTACTCCTGAGAGTATCGTTGGTTATCAGTTCTCGAACACCTCTGCTGTTAATGACAGCTTAAACGCCAAGTACAGCTATACAGGTGAGGGCGGTATTAATAAAGTTCAAATGGGATTTGCACGAACGTTCATCTTATTTTCAGATAGCACTAACTCACGTATTCATACGCTTTCATTAGGAAGCAATTTGAATTTCCGTTTTGGCTCCATTCTACAAGTGGATCGCATTGTTTTCGACAACACCTCAATTTACAACAGCAAGATTACCAATCGCAAATCTTTTTCAGACGCAAATTTCACCTTTGGTGCGCATTACTCATTCCCCATTCACCAGAGAAAATCAGCAGGAAAAGGTAGTCGATCAACTTGGTTTCATTTAGCGGGAACCTATGAATTGGAAAACAACGTAAACCCGAAAGTTCAAGACATTCGTCAGTCTACGCGCTCTGTTTCCGGTGTTGAATTGCCCGTGCTTACTGTGTTGGACACTACCTATACGAACCTGTCCTTTGTCATTCCTCAGCGCATTCAATTCGGTGCAGCAATTACACACGAATTTAAAAAAGCTGGTACCCTTTCTTTAAGCGCGTCTTACCGCCAACAAGACTGGAAATCTGTTGAAGATTTCAATTCTTTGATTCATGTTTCCAATCAAAGTTTTCATAACTCAAAAAATGTAGGACTCGGATTGGAATATATTCCAAACGCCAACGGCGGGGAAAATAATTATTTCGGAGCATGTACCTATCGCTTGGGAATTAAGAGTGCTGCGACTTCTGTTGGGTTGAATGGAAATAACATTGTTCAAGAGGCCTTTACATGCGGACTGCAAATGCCAATGCGCTCATCGAAAACGACCAGCAGTCTTTGTCTTTCTGCTGAGTTCGGTACTTATGGAAATGCGACTGAAACCTCAACGAAAGAGAACTACGCGTCATTCCTAATTGGATTTAAACTTCATCCGTTCGAGCGATGGTTCGTGCAGAGAAAGTATGATTAACCCCATACTGAAAATACTAGCCGCCAGTGCGGTCGTGTTCCTTTTGGCTGGATGTCAGAATGAAATCTCAGAAATAAAAGCTATTACTGATCCTAAACTTGTTCCTGCTCAAAGCACTTTCAATTCTACATTTAGTTACTCCATTGACGGTGTCGTTCGCACCAAAATCTATGCGGTGCAATTGGATCAATACGTGAGCGACAGTTCGTATTTAATTGCCCCGAAAACATTTCACATTGAGTTCTTCGATTCGCTTGGACAATACACAGGAAACATGGACGGTAACGAGGCTATTTTCTCACAGAAAAGCAATACGTTGTGGACGAAAGGCAATTTAGTTTTAGCCAATTGGAAGAAGGAAAAACTTGAAACCAATTCACTTGTTTTTTATCTCGACTCGGATTTAGTTTACACACCCGATTTTGTAAAAATAAGTTCCGAAAACAGTGTGCTTGAGGGTACGGGGCTCCGAAGCAACGGATCTTTTTCCAATTACGAAATCAATCAGACTTCAGGTAATTTCAATACAGAAAACAATGAATAATCTAAATAAAATCGTGCTTATAGCTTGGGCGATTGTGGTTGTAGCTTCGCTCGGCTATGCGGTGTATATGATATCTATGGCGGGTTGGGACAAAGGCGCAAATAATTTATTTATACCGGGGATAGCCTTAATGTGGTTCCTTTTTCGTTTTGGAATGTATCGTAGAATGAACAACAACAATGGGTAACATAGAAGTTTCTCAAATATTCATTATTCTCGGAACACTGCTCGGCTGTGCCTTTTATTCTGGAGTTGAAATTGCCTTTCTCACTTCTAACAAATTAAAAATTGAGTTAGACAAAAAGCAAGGCATATTCGGGGCTTCTATTCTCTCTTCGTTGGTTGGAAAGCCGAAAATTTTCCTTGCGATGCTTTTAGTTGGAAATAACATCTCCTTGGTTATTTATGGAATTGTCTTCGGTGATATTCTTACCTCCATTATTGAATCCAATTTTCCTTTTCTTCAAGAAGCAATAGGCGCCTACGGTTTGTTGATTCTTCAAACAATTATTTCTACACTGGTGGTTTTGATATTCGGTGAGTTCATTCCTAAAGCACTCCTTTCTTCACAGCCGAACAAATGGTTACTGCGACTTTCTCCACTTATTGCTATTTGGTATGCTGTCTTGTTTGTGTTTGCCTATAGCGTAACGAAAGTAAGCGAATGGATTATCTCTGTGCTTTTTCGGAACTCTCCGAAAGAGCAAGACATCGTTTTCGGAAGAACAGATTTGAATCATTATCTGGAAGGTTTCACTGGTGGTAATTCACAACAAAAGGAATTGGATTTGGAAATTCAATTCTTTCAGAACGCGTTAGATTTTTCTTTGTTGAAAGCGCGCGACTGCATGCTTCCACGCAATGAAATCGTTGCCATTGATATTGATGAAAGCATTGCGAAAGCAAAAGACCTTTTCATTGAAACGAAACTTTCGAAGATTATCGTTTATCGCGAAAACATTGATCAGTTAATTGGTTATGTTCACTTCAGTGACTTCTTCAAGAACCCGAAGGAAATCAAAGAAATTCTTCGTCCAATTGCCATTGTCCCTGAACCAATGGCCGCCAATGAAATTTTAAAGATTTTCCGCAGTCAGAAGAAAAGTGTAGCCGCCGTTGTTGACGAATTTGGAGGGACTAGCGGATTAATCACCTTCGAAGATATTATTGAAGAAATTTTCGGAGAGATTGAAGACGAGCACGACACCATTGACAATGTAGAGCGTGAGGTGAAAAAAGGATGGTACGAATTCTCTGGAAGACTTGATGTTCACTACATCAATGAAAAATACAAGTTGGAACTTCCTGAAAATGAAGAGCAGTACGATACGCTTGGTGGGCTCATTTTAAACTTCCACCAGGACTTTCCCGAAGTGAATCAGGAGTTCATAATGGATCGCTATCGGTTCACCATTCTTGCAGTAAACGAGCGACAAATTAAGCTTGTCCAACTTCAAAACATTGAAGAATTAACAAATAGCTAGTTCGTTAAAAAAAAACAAGGAATTTTCGATCAAATTTCCGATATTCGCAATCCTAAATTTTACAGTCCATCACTATGGCAATGATTTCAACCCTTCGTAAACAAGGATGGCTAGTACTAGCCCTAGTCGGCATTGGTATTGTCGGCTTTCTAATCCCGTATGACGCTGTAATGGCAATGTTCGGCGGCGCTTCAGATAAAGTTGGCGTTATTAACGGCGAAAGCGTTAAGCAAGACCAATGGAGAAGTATGCTTCAGGAGCAATCTGAATTGTTCAGCTATAACAACAGCCAAACCCACGGTTTGGAAAACGATGTATGGAACAATTTAATTGAAACAACTCTCCTTCAACCTGAGTACCAAAGTCTTGGTTTAATGGTTACTGACGAAGAGTTAGACGAAATTCTTTTCGGTAAATACTTGAGTTCGTACGTTAAGAGCACCTTTTACCAAGGTCAAGACTCCTTGCCTTTCAAAGAGCAAATGCGCGAGAGCTTCAAGAAAATGGAAACGGAGAAGCCAAATCTTTTCACTGGATACAGAAGATTAGTTATCGAAAAGCGTTTGAAAGAAAAGTACGACGCATTGGTTAGTGCTGGATCATATGTAAACTCTTTAGACGCTAAGAGCTTGTTCCATCAATCGAACGACAAAGCTTCTATCATCTACGTTGTTAAGCCATACGCTCAAATCATGGAGAGTGAAATTTCATTCTCGAATGAGGATATTGAAACATATTACAACGTACATAAAAATGATCGTGATTTCAAACAAGAAAGAAGTCGCACTGTTGCATATGTTCGTATTCCTTTACTTACTAGCGCAACAGATAGTGCTGCCACGCTTGAGAGCCTTCAAACAATTGCGGCTTCTTTAAAAACGAACAAGACTTCAAAAGAAGATTCAACGTTTGCAGTTTTGAATTCCGGTAATCCTGCAAACGGAAAAGTAAAATATGTATTTGGAAGTTTCCCTGAGCCATTCAATTCACAAGTAGCTTCTGATAGCATTGGACGTGTAATGGGTCCATTCGTTTCTGGCGGTATTGCTCGTGTAGTTAAATTGACTTCTCGCGGAACTGAAGTTGATTCTGTTCAAGCTCGTCACATTCTCTTCAAAGAGAAAGGAGCTTCAGGTAAAGCGAAAGCAGATTCTTTGAAGACGGTTATTCAGTCTAAAAAGAACTTTGCTGAAATGGCAACGAAGTACAGCACTGACCCAGGTTCTGCTGTGAAAGGTGGTGACCTAGGCATGTTCGGAAGAGGCGCAATGGTTGCTGAATTCGATGCGGCTTGTTTCAACGGAAAAATAGGAGATCTTCAAATTGTAGAAACGCAATTCGGAACTCACTTGATTGAGGTAACTAAGAAAGGTGCACCAAAAGCAGTAACGTACTACGCGCAAGTTGAAAGACCTATCTCTCCTAGTGCTGCTACTAAAAAAGAAACTTATCAAAAAGCTGTTGATTTCATTCAGAACCATGGCGACAGCGCAAGTTTCCGCGCTGGTGCTGTTGAGAGCTATGGTGGATTAACCTATTCTCCGAATGTTCGTCCTGAAGCTACTGCGGTGAGCGGCGTTCAAAATGCATCTGAAATTATCGGATGGACTTACAACACTGAGACAGAAGAGGGTGCTATCTCGCAACCTATTTCAGTTGATGACGGAATTGTAGTTGTTTGTTTGATGGAAATCAAAGAAAAAGGCGTTCCTTCATTACGTAACGTATATGATCGCGTGAAGCAAGAAGTGATTAAAGAAAAGAAAGCTGAAAAGTACATGGCTATGATGACTGGCGGTTCTATGGAAGAAATCGCTGGTAAAGTTTCAGGTCAAGTAATGACTTTCGAAACACTTTCAATGGCCATGCGTAACATTCCTACAAGCGGTGTTCAAGAAACTGAAAGTGCTGCTATTGGTGCTGCCTTCGGTCTGCCGACTGGAAACATTTCTGCTCCTATTAAAGGAAAGGGTGGAGTTTACGTTATTCAACGTGTTGCTGATGTAACGAATGTTGAAAGCCCAGACAATTACGTTTCTTTCAGAAATGATAAAATGCGCGGACAAAAAGCGAGTGCTCCAACGACGTTGTTTAATTCACTTCGTGAAGCAGCTGAAATTGAAGACTATCGTTTCTTCCCAGAAGATTGATTTTTAAAATCTCGATAATTGAAAAGGATGCTTCGGCATCCTTTTTCATTTCTTAGAACCACAGCAACATGGTGTCGCCGTAACTCAAAAACATGTATTCATGATCCATTGCGTGCGAGTAAATGCGCTTCCACTCTTCACCAACTGTTGCCGCAATGAGCAATAACAAAGTGCTTTTCGGTTGATGATAATTGGTTTGCAGACCGGAACAAATCTTAAATGAATATCCAGGGGCAATGCAAATACTCGAAGAAGCGCAAATACTGTTTCGATTCGTTGTGTCGAGGCGATTCAATAAAGCCTTAAGCGCCTCTTCCTTCGTGTAACTTGAATCCGAAGTGTAAGATTCCCACTGATGAACAGAACCCGTCTCTTTTCCCTCTAAAACACGAACGCCGAGCCAATATAAACTTTCAAGCGTTCGCATGGAAGTGGTTCCAGCAGCAACGACTCTTCCTTCACAATTCAAAATGGATTGAATGCACTCGCGCGTCACTTCAAAAAATTCAGCATGCATTTCGTGGTCTTCTATGCGCTCTGATGAGACGGGCTTGAAGGTTCCTGCTCCCACGTGTAAACAAACTTCTTCTTGCTTAACACCTGCATTCGCAATGGCCTGAAGAACTTCGTTGGTGTAGTGCAATCCAGCAGTTGGCGCAGCAACAGATCCTTCGGTCTTCGCGAAAACTGTCTGGTATCTGCCTTTATCGTTCGCAACCGGCTTTCGTTGAAAATACGGCGGCAACGGCACTTGTCCGATTGCCTCTATGACTTCGGAAAAGACAGCGTTGAAGTTCCAAGTGAATTCTACTATGAAGGCATCTTTCTCAATTCCTGTTCTTTCGATGAAAACGCTTTCGGGGGAATTGTTCCAATTGATTTTCAATTCTAATTTTCCTTCTTTCCATCGTTTTGAATTTCCAATGTATGCCGTGAAGGAAATTCTATCATGTGCCGAAAAGGCTTCTGTGTATGAGGTGCCAAAGGGTGCTAGGCACATGATCTCTATGAAGGCACCCGACTCTTTTTGAAAAATGATTCGTGCCGGAATAACTTTCGAATTGTTAGAAATTAACAAATCTCCTTCCTTCAAAAAATTCGACAATTCAGAAAAAACTGAATCTGTTATTTCACCCTCTTCATAAACCAACAATTTCGCAGCCGCGCGTTCTTCGAGTGGAATAACACGAATGCGATCTTCGGGAAGTGTGTAATTGAAATCTTCAATTTCAATTTGTGGAATTGCCATGCCGCGAAAATACCTATTTTTGAAAACATTTTTAACTATGAGTACGAATAGAAAAGCGTTGGTTATTGGCTGCAGAGGACAAATAGGCATTGAGCTTGTGTTGGCCCTTCGTTCGAAGTTGGGACAAGACAATGTTATCGGGGCCGATATTCAAGCAGCAGATAGCGTTTCATCGGAAGATGGACCGTATGTTCAATTGAACGTGCTAGATGCTGAAGCCTTACGCGCTTGTATTCAAGACCACGCCGTAACAGAGGTTTATCAGCTTGCTGCGCTTTTGAGTGCAACCGGAGAAAAGAATCCGATGTATGCGTGGAAGTTAAATATGGAAGGGCTTCTAAATATTCTTGAGCTTGCGAAAGAATTTAAGTTCCGCTTGTTTTGGCCAAGCTCTATTGCTGCATTCGGACCAACTACTCCGGCCGATCATACGCCTCAGACAACCGTGATGGAACCTTCTTCCGTCTATGGAATTTCGAAGTTGGCCGGTGAAAGATGGTGCGAATATTATTTCATGAAGTACGGCGTTGACGTTCGCAGTCTTCGTTACCCAGGATTGATTGGACACCGCTCTGCTCCGGGCGGAGGAACGACAGACTACGCGGTAGATATTTTTTATTCTGCGTTGAAGGAAAACAAATACACATCGTTCCTTTCGGAAAACACGGAACTTCCGATGATGATGATGGAAGACGCTATTCGCGCTACCATTCAACTGATGGAATCGGATGCGGAAAAGATTAAAATTCGAAGCGCATACAACCTAGCAGGAATAAGCTTCACACCGAGACAATTGGCTGAAGAAATTCAGAAACATTTACCTGGATTTGAAATTAGTTATGCACCAGACTTCCGTCAAGGCCTAGCCGATTCATGGCCGAACAGCATTGACGATTCTTCTTCTAAGAACGATTGGGGTTGGGAGATTGAATACCCAATGCCTCGATTGGTTTCAACCATGTTGGAAGAAATTGCGAAGAAAGTTTCTTAACTGAAAGGAATAGCCTCATAAAAAGCCTCAATGAATGAGGCTTTTTTTATTGCGTCTTCGTTTCTTTGCAGTATGGTTGATTTGTTTATTTACAATAGTCTTACGCGAACGAAAGAAAAGTTCACTCCCCTTCACAAACAATTCGTTGGAATGTATGTGTGCGGGCCTACTGTTTACAATTTCGCTCACTTAGGAAATTGTAGAACGTTCGTGACGTTCGATACGGTTTATAGATACCTCACTTTTCTCGGATACAAAGTTCGTTATGTGAGAAACATAACTGACGTTGGACATATTACCACGGAGTTCGATGAAGGAGTAGATCGCATTGGTGCACAAGCGAAATTGGAGCAGGTTGAACCGATGGAAATTGTGCAGAAATACACCACGTATTTCCACGACATGATGCGTGAATTCAACAACCATCCACCGAGCATTGAGCCTAGCGCTACTGGGCACATCATGGAGCAGATTGCCATGATTGAAGAAATCATTAAAAATGGATATGCCTACGAAGTAAACGGAAGTGTTTACTTCGATGTGAAGAAATACAAAGACGTTTTTCCGTACGGTGAATTAAGCGGAAGGAACGTAGATGAATTGTTAGAGAATACGCGTGAACTAGACGGACAAGAAGAGAAGCGTTTCTTCGCCGATTTCGCTTTGTGGAAAGCTGCATCTCCTGAGCACATCATGCGTTGGCCTTCGCCTTGGGGTGAAGGATTCCCAGGATGGCATTTGGAATGCTCTGCCATGAGCACAAAATATTTAGGTGAAGAATTCGATTTACACGGTGGCGGAATGGATTTGAAATTTCCACATCATGAATCGGAAGTTGCTCAAAATTCTGCGTGTTGTGGAAAGGCCCCTGTTCGTTATTGGATGCATGCAAACATGCTTACTGTAAACGGACAGAAGATGTCGAAGTCGTTGGGAAATTCTTTCCTTCCACATGAATTATTTTCTGGAACACATGCGCTTTTGGAAAAAGGATTTACGCCCATGGTTGTGCGCTTCTTCATGCAGCAAGCGCATTACAGAAGCACATTAGATTTCAGCAATGAAGCACTGAAGGCTTCTGAGAAAGGATTCGAAAGGTTAATGCAAGCAGTGGAAAAAGCAGGTTCATTAACTGCCAGCGATTCGAGCAGCTATGATATTGCCGCGTTGGAAAAGAATTGCTTCGAAGCCATGAGCGATGACTTCAATACTCCTATTCTTATTGCGCATTTGTTCGAAGCCGTGAAAGTGATTAACTCTTGCTTGGATAATAAGATTCAATTGACGCTAACAGACATTGAACGTCTTCAAAAATTGGTAAACGGATTTGTATTCGAAGTACTTGGCCTTCAAGCGGAAGTTAGTGGCGCATCGAATGATATTTCAAACGACCTCATGCAAGTAATCATACGTTTGCGTGCAGAAGCAAAAACCAAAAAAGATTTCGCAACATCTGACTTAATTCGCGATGAATTAAAAGCAATAAACATCCAACTTCAAGATTCGAAAGAAGGAACAACCTGGACACATGAAAAATAATAAGAAGGTCATAGCCATTGTGCTTGTTGTATTCGTTGTGGGCGGATTTTTATTCAAGACTTTTGCTCCATATTTCAAAAATTCAAAAGGCATAGAAAACAACGCCACTGAGAATGGAGCTGTGTTAGAACCAGCCGATTTCATGACCGACAGTTGTTACGCATTTATTCAAAAACAAGTGGCTTTTGGTCCGCGTGTTCCGGGAAATGCAAACCATGCCGCTTGTGGAAATTGGCTAATCGCAAAATTCAAAAGTTACAATTGCAGCGTTAAGGAACAACTAGGTTCCATGCCGAATTGGGAAGGTGGAATCACTCCTGTTCGCAACATAATTGCTTCCGTTCATGCAGGTGCCACGAAGCGCATTGTATTGGCTGCGCATTGGGACAGTCGTCCATACGGAGACAAGGATCCCGATCCGAGCAAACACAAACAACCCATTGACGGTGCGAATGACGGCGCCAGTGGTGTTGGTGTATTGTTGGAATTGGCGCGCATTTCAAAAAATTTACCTGAAGACATTGGTGTTGATTTCATTCTTTTCGACAGTGAAGACGGAGGAAAACCTGAGTGGGCTCCCGATGGAGAAAACGATGCTTACTCTTGGTGTTTAGGTTCACAATTTTGGGCGAAACAAAAACCTCAGCGCACCATGCGTTATGCTGTGTTGCTCGATATGGTTGGTGCTGAAGGAGCGCGATTTCACAAGGAGGGATATTCGATGCAATCGGCAGGAAATGCAGTGAATCGCATTTGGGGCCATGCTGCGAAACTTGGTTACGGAGAATATTTTCCAAATGAAGAAACTGCTGGAATCGTTGATGACCATTTGTTCATGATTCAAGCAAATGTTCCTTCACTAGACATTGTAGATATGCGACCAAATTTCATGGGAACTCAGTTTGAATTCGGAGGATCGCATCACACGCATTCAGACAACATGAGCGTGATTAGCAAACCCACTTTAAAAGCGGTTGGACACACGTTGGCATACACTGTTTGGAATTTGAAATAACTTAGAAATCTAAGTTCAACGACAAGTAAAATACCCGCGGCAACACTGTGTGATCATCTACGCCCCACGCCCAATCGGCCCGCATGTGGTAACCCAAAACTTTCGAACGCATTCCGAATCCATATCCGTAAATGATGGGCTCTTTGTTGCTTCTCAATTGCACCGTTACTGGAGTCTGTGTTACGGTAATTGTATTGAAGTCATTCGCATCGTCGTAGGGACTCTTGCCTGTCCATGCACTTCCAATATCGAAGAATCCAATGACTTGAAAATTATCGGCGAAATCTGATTTGATCGAACGATTACTTAAGTAGCGGAAGAGCGGAAGACGTAATTCTGAATTACTTAAAACGAAATTGTTTCCGTTCCGTGCATTCACGTAGAAGCCTCTCAACGGTCCGGCAAACGCCTGAAACGTGTAACCTTGGTTAGCAGAGACTAGAACGGAATTATCTACTTTCTGACCCAGCCAATTGTCTACTCCACCCAAATAATTTACCACTTTGTAATCGCCGAAGGAACTGCTTCCACACAAGCGAAACGCAAAAATTAAATCGCGATGAATGGATTGATAATGACGGAAATCAAAACCAGCAACGTAGATAGAATTTTGTTCTTTCAGCTTGTTCGGCTGACGGAAGTGTTCACCCCAAGCTTTAAAGCGGGTACCCGTTCTGTAATTCAAACCTTTGATGTACGTGTTGTCGAAGATGTATTCAACCTTTCCTCCAATGTTCCACTCGTTCTGATTTTTGTATGACGCCGTGTAGGGATCACTCGACAGAACGACCATTTGGTCGTTACGACCTACTGCAGTTAACTTAACGGCACTTGTCTCTGTGAACGGATATTTCCATTCGTGTGTTAAGCTATAGGTTTGAACGCGAATGGTCGCATACTGCTGCGTGATCTCTTGTCCTTGTCGTTGCAGAGAAACTTTCTTGTCCCAACGGTTTTTCAAATTTTCAAAAGACAATCCGAAATCACTGTTGTTGAAGTTGGCAGCTATTCGAACACCGGCAGTTAACTTATAGTCTTCCATTAAGTCTGAAATTCCAACTTTAAAGAATCCTGAAAACCCCGGGGAGATGCTTGTGGGTCCGGTATAATTCTGGTAGAACGAACTCGCAAACTGATTGTCGACGGAAGATTGCACATAACTAGTGGTGTAATTCACCATGTAATTCTTTGTCTTCGGAATTTCTATTTTCGTCAATTTTGTGAGGACCTCTGCCTGCTTCAAACTTTCTAGCTGGCGTTTTTTATCTCCTGGAAATGCAAAGTTTTCGGTGTCGATTCGCGTTGCATCTTTCTTCTTGGGAAACCAAATCATTTCGGAATACGGAGCCTTTTCTTTTTCCGGTTGACTCTCATCGCCTTCAATTTCTATTGCTCTATCATTCACCAAATTCAAATCTGTAGCATAGGGAACTCCCAACTCATCGGCTATCCAGATTCCTTCTTTAAAATCGGAACCTATGAAAAAACCTGTCGTTTGTCGAGTCGATTTTTGCAACACTTCAGTCACATTAAAATAACGGTAATGAATGGTCGTGTCAATACTTGAAATGGCGCTGTCTCTGTAAACCGAGCAACGCTCATCATACAATACTTTGCTTCGAATAAATTGAATTTTATTGTCCTTCGCCAAAGCCAATTTGCGATCGGAATAATTCGCATTCGTTAGTTGAATGAGGTCCTCATTTTTATAATCGTCGGTTAATTTCAATTTATAAATATGGAAATTTGAATCCTCCGAACGAATGCTGTCGTGATAATTCAAGGCGAGATTAGAACCTCTGTTCGAACTGAAGTAAATTGTATTTCCGTCTGCAGAAAAAACGGGGTTTATATCGTCGAAATTATCGTCAGTTAATTTCTGAGGAATATTCGCCGTAATAGGCAGTAAACTGATGTTCGTTTTTCCATTAAGGGTTGAACTTATAACCACCTTCTTTCCATCTGGAGCATAATACATGCTCTGTATTTTTTCAACCTGAAATAATTCCTTCGAAGATTTTTCCTTGCTTTCAAGTTGATAGGTGTTCCAAAACAATTTACCGTTTTTCTCGGTAACGTATGACAGCACTTGACCATTCGGATGCCACGCCAATTGAGGTGTGCTCTCGTCTGGAATGCGATCACTCTTAAAATCTCCACGAGCTACTTTCGTTTTTTCCTTCGTCTCTGAATCGTAGATATAGACCGTGTATTCACCTTTGTTGTGCATGGTGTACGCCCATTTCAGATGATCGTGCGAAGGCGTTACGTGCAGGTATTCGTTCTTGAATTTCCCAACCAATTCAGGTTCGAGCAATTGGAACTTCTTTCGTTTAACATGAAGATTAGACAACTCCTCTTCCACTTTAACCAGATCTCTTCCTTGTTCTAAAAAGCGCTGATAGTCACCCACCACAGTCTCTGTGTTTCTTCCAATAACATATTGAAATCCGCCATCGGTGCCACGGAACAATTGCGTCATATTCAAAATTCCGAGCACAACATTTTCGCCGTAGATGTTTCCAATGTAAGACCAGAAGCTATGTCCAACCAATTCCGCTTGTTTTCCCGTTAATCTATGAATGTTCGGATAGCGTGCGTTGGCGAACCAATCTTCCGCGGTGCGTTCACTTTCGCGTTGGTCTTTCAATGCCGCATATCGAATTACTCCTTCGGAAAACCACGTAGGAATGGCTATGCGATTGTTTCCGCGAACCACGCTTCTCCAATCGCCACCGTAAATCAATTGCAAATACATAATTCGTGAAAGTCCCAAAGCAATTTGTTCGCGTAATTCTTGGTCGGTGCCTTCGAAATACACAAACATTTTGTTTCCTAAAATATTCGTGGCGCCGCCAATGCTCGCGGTTTCTTCGTCTGATAACCCTAAGTTGCTTTGACGAAATTCACTTTGTTTGTTGAAACAAACCACTTGAATTTTATCGTCGAGCTGGACATTGAAAAACTTTTGAAGGCGTGTTTTTTCCTGTTCGCAATACAACAAAGATCGCTCGGCAATCTGCTGTCCGCCTTGATAATAATAAACTTCAAAATGCTCACCAGGGAAAAACGACCAATCGAAAGGCTTATGCTGTACTCTGTTTTTTCCAAAAGAAACATTGGAACCTCTGTAAAATTGACATTGCCCTGCAATTGAGTTCAACACCAGCAGAACAAAAAGAAAATAAAATGCTGGTCCCTTTCCGCGAATCATACTACCAAAGTACGCGTATTTTCGCGAACATAAAATACCTCTACGCAATGAATATTCAATCTTTTCAATTCAACGCCTTTTCTGAGAATACCCATGTCATTTGGAACAGCGAGAAACAAGCCGTTATCATTGACCCCGGCATGAGCAATCGTTTTGAGGAATCTGAGTTTCTTTCCTGGTTGAAAGCGGAAGAATTGACTGTTGTAGACATTTGGTTAACCCATTGCCACATTGACCACATTATGGGCTTGGACTTTTGCTTTCGTGAATTTGGATTGAAGGGCATTGCGCACGCACTAGACCAAGTAAATATTGAACGAAGCGAATTGGTTGCAGGCATGTACGGCATTCCCTACACCGCAGGACCCGAGCCCGAATACCTTCTTCAAGAAGGAAAAATGAATCGACACGGTTTTGAAACAGATGTGCTTTTTGTTCCTGGACACAGCCCCGGTCACGTGGCATTTTACTTCAACGAAGAGGGAGTTGTTTTCAGCGGAGATGTGTTGTTCGAAAGAAGCATTGGACGAACAGATTTACCGGGCGGAGATTTCGAAACGCTTGCGCATTCCATTCGAACAAAAATGTATTCACTTCCTGAAGAGACCGTTATTTACTGCGGGCATGGAGACACCACCACCATTGGAGAAGAGAAGAATGAAAATCCTTTTGTGAAAGGAATCTAATTTACTTCTTGTAATTTTTTTCGTAGAAGGAAATCCAATCTTTCACCGTCATTTTCGTCACCAGTTCTGTAATTAAATCGTAGGGAATATCTTCCGTTTTTTTGAAACGAATACATGACTTTCCCATGTCCAATTTCGACTTGCAATGCTTGGGGTATTCCGCAACAAACCAATCGTACAATTCTGGTTTCGCACATACGCCCATGTGATAAAGCGCTATGAAATTTTTCTGTGAGGCGAGTGCTAAAAATGGAAGCGGCAATTTCGGGTCGCAATGATATCCGTCTGGATAAATTTTATGCGGAACAACATAGCCAATCATTCCGTAACTCAACTGCTCTTCGAATCCCTTCGGAATATTCTTCTTAATGAGCGATTGAAGCTTTTTAATTACCAATTGACGATCTTCGGGAAGACCTTCAACATATTCTTTTACTGAACTCATAGCTTCTGATTTCTTTTCGAACTTTCAAGCAATGTACAAGCGAAACTTTTTCTAAATATGTTTCTGTACGAAATCCTTGCAATATTCATCTATTAATACGCGCACTCGTCTAAACTCATTCATTACTTCCTCTTCCGTTCCAGTTGACTTTGCCGGATCGGGAAAATTGTAATGAAATCTTTCAGCCTTCGAAGGGAAATACGGACAACGTTCTTTGGCGTTGTCGCAAACGGTAATGATAAAATCGAAATCGATGTTCGCGTATTCGTCGACGTGATTCGATGTGTGATTTGAGATGTCAATTCCAACTTGATTCATGATTGAAATTGCACGCGGATTCACACCGTGCGTTTCAACTCCTGCACTAAAGACGTTCGCTTTTTCTGCTGCGTAATGACGAAGGAATCCTTCGGCAATTTGACTTCTGCAGCTGTTGCCTGTGCAGAGAACTAAAATGTTTTTCATGCAGAATAATATTTTTTCTTGAGGAATAAACTGGCTTTCACCAACAAAATTAAAACGGGAACTTCTACTAGCGGACCAATGACACCTATGAACGCTTCAGCTGAATGAATTCCGAAAACGGAGATTGCAACGGCAATGGCTAACTCGAAATTATTTCCTGTTGCGGTAAAAGAGATTGCTGCGTTTTTCGCGTAGTCAACTCCCATGGATTTGTTCACGAAAAAACTCACGAAAAACATGAGTGCAAAATAGATGACGAGTGGAATGGCTATGCGCAAAACATCGAAGGGCAATTCCAAAATTTTATCACCCTTCAAACTAAACATTAATACAATGGTGAAGAGTAAAGCGTAAAGTGTAATGGGTGAAATTTTCGGAATGAATTTCCGGTTGTACCATGCTTCTCCTTTCGATTTAATCAGGAATGTGCGAGTTAAAAATCCGGCAAGAAAAGGAATTCCCAAATAGATGAAAACACTTTGTGTGACTTCACTCATGGGCACAGAAACACTAAAGTTTCCGAGTCCCAAGGTGTTCGGAAGAACGTTAATGAAGAGCCATGCATAGAAAGAATAAGACAGCACTTGAAACACGCTGTTCAAGGCAATGAGCAAGGCACCGTATTCTCTGTTTCCACCGGCCAAGTCGTTCCAAACAATAACCATGGCAATGCATCGTGCCAGTCCAATGAGAATAAGTCCAACCATGTAATGCGGCTCATCTCGAAGGAACACGATGGCTAAAACGAACATGAGAATGGGACCAACAATCCAGTTCAAGAATAGCGAAAGCGTCATTACTTTTTTATCTTGAAACGCTTTCGGCAAGAGGCTATAGTTCACCTTTGCTAAGGGAGGAAACATCATCAGAATTAATCCAATGGCGAGCGGAATGTTTGTTGTTCCAACAGAAAGGCTGTCAGTTATACTCGCTATACTTGGAAAGAAATAGCCCAACCCTACGCCAACAAGCATGGCTAGGAATATCCAAAGGGTTAGGAAGCGATCGAGGAATTTGAGTTTCGGATTCATGCGCGAATTTACAAATAAAAAAAGGCTTCCGAAGAAGCCTTTCTCTGTACCCAGAGTGGGAATCGAACCCACATGCCCGAGGACACACGATTTTGAGTCGTGCGCGTCTACCAATTCCGCCATCTAGGCAATTCCTCTCTTTTGAGGAGTGCAAATATAAACACGTTTTTTACTTTCCAACCACCGCTCTGAAAATATCTAGGATATTTCCCCAAAGCATAAGTCCTAGAAGAAGCACCATTCCTACAACTTGCGCTTTCTCGAGAATCTTTTGACTTACGGCTCTTCCGGTAATCATTTCCCACAATAGGAACATCACATGTCCGCCATCCAATGCAGGAATAGGAAGCATGTTCATGAATGCTAAGATCAATGAAATGAAAGCAGTGCGTTCCCAGAAAATTGCCCAATCCCATTGGTCTGGAAACATCTTCGCGAATGACCCGAAACCTCCTACTTGTTTTGCTCCGGAAGAAGAGAACAAATATTTCAATTGACTTCCGTAATCGGTGAATGTCTCCCATGCCCATTTCGCTCCTGCTGGAATTGCTGCAAAGAATCCGTAATGAAGTGTTTCCACACCGAATTGTTTTACGTCTGCTTTCGGAATGAAACCAATGGTTCCATCGTCGTTAATGCCAACATTCAATTGCGTTTCTTGTCCGTTTCTCTTCACCCACATTGGAACGGTTTGTCCTTTCTTGTTGTTCAATTCCGCTTTTATATCGTTGAAGTAAATCGAATGAACATCGCCCAAACCAATTACGCTGTCTCCTTTCATTAAACCGGCTTCGGCGGCTTTGTTTCCTGCCACTACGCTGTCGACTACGCAAGGAAGTCTTACTGCGAATGGCGCAGACTTTACTCCACCATCTACCAATTGCTGACCAATGTTTGCAGGAATTGAAATATCCATTTTCTGTCCGGCTCTTTCAATGGTAACGGTTGAGATATTATCGACGAGAAGTGATTTGTTTACTTCGCTGAAGCTTTCTGGACGTTCGCCGTTAAGCGCTAGAATTTTATCTCCTTCTTGGAATCCGGCTGCCTTCATGGTTTCGTTCACGTGCACACCGAACTTCACATTTTCAACGGGAAGAACATCGCGTCCCCACATACCCAATATGATGGCGTACAGAACAAAACCAACGATCATGTTTACGATAACACCGCCCATCATAACGATGAGTCGTTGCCAAGCTGGTTTTGCGCGGAATTCCCAATCTTGTGGCGGAAGTGCCATGGCATCTTTGTCCATGCTTTCGTCTACCATTCCGGCAATCTTCACGTATCCGCCTAATGGCAGCCACCCGATACCGTATTCGGTGTCTCCTTTTTTTGTTTTAACTAAGCTGAACCAGGGGTCGAAAAAGAGGTAAAATTTCTCTACGCGAATTTTGAAAAGTCGTGCAGGAATGAAGTGTCCCAGTTCGTGAAGGACAATGAGAATGGAAAGGGAAAGTATGAGTTGAAACGCTAGAATCATAGACAATTTTTGTAGAATCAAAAGTACATCGCAGAAAATGAAAAGAAGTATTTTTTTT
>CANKYR010000016.1 GCA_947488195.1 Flavobacteriales bacterium | reverse complement strand
AGATTAGGTTCAAACACATTTTCTATTCGTTCTGGAAATAATGCTCGTCAGGGAATGCGAAGAGGTCAGAGCAGCAAGAATGTTGAAGTTATATCCTACGATCAGGCCAAGAAGTTTCAAGAGTTGTTTCAAGAAGACGCTACTGTTTCCTTGAGCGTCTTTGCAACTGCTACTTCTACGGTTTCAAAAAATGGATTAAAAACCAATCCGAATGTTTCGGTATTGGGTTGCGATGCGAATTATTTCGAATTGTCTTCCTATGTATTAAGCGATGGGCGTAATTTTTCTTCATTCGAGTTGAAAGATGGTGCTAACGTTATCGTCTGTGGCGCTGACATTGCGAAGGAGTTATTCAAAGGCGGTGTTTCACCTATTGGGCAAACAGTAGATGTAAGTGGAAGGTCGTATGTAATTGTTGGTGTATTGAAAGAAAAGGGAAATACTTTTGGTTTCGCTGGAGATAACCAATGTTTAATTCCCTTGACCAATGTTCGAAAGACTTTCGGTGATGAGAATTCGGAATATCAGATTAGCATTGCGGTGAAATCTGCGAAGCAACTTGAATCTGCAACAGAGAGTGCGGTAGAGGCCATGCGTGTCGCACGTTCCGACGGTCCAGGTGAGGACAATACATTTGAAGTGAATATGAGTAATGGGCTTGTAGAAAAGCTTATGGGTTTGATTTCTGGAATTACGTTAGGCGGTATTTGCATAGGAATAATTACACTTCTTAGCGCCGGTATTGGCCTTATGAATATTATGCTTGTTTCTGTTACCGAGCGAACGCGTGAAATTGGGGTGCGCAAGTCCATTGGGGCAAGTTCGAAAATTATTCGTCAGCAGTTCTTGATTGAAGCTGTTGTCATTGGACAGATAGGTGGAATAATTGGAATTGTTTTAGGTGTGCTTGTGGGCAACATTGTTTCATTGGTCATTGGAGTAGGCTTTACCATTCCTTGGCTTTGGTTGCTCTTAGGAGCAACGATTTCCTTTATTGTTTCGGTGGCTTCCGGATATTATCCGGCCAAGAAGGCATCGAAGCTTGATCCGATTGAAGCGCTTCGATACGAATAAAAAAAGGCCACCCGAAGGTGGCCTTTTCATTTCAACAAGAAAATATTATTTCTTAACTGAAAGTGTTTTGGTGAACATTCTTGCTCCACCGATTACAAGTGAAACTTCGTAGTTTCCAGCATTCAAGCCAGCAACGTTTAATTCGAAGTTGTTCATGCCTGGAGTGTATTTACCTAAGTTCTTGAACTCGATTAATTTTCCAGTGATGTCACGTACTTCGTAAGCAACGTTTGCAGCTGAAGTTAACTCGAAATTAACCCGAGTTGAAGTAACAGCTGGGTTTGGAGCGAATTGGAAGAAGGTTAGGTTGTCAGAGTTGATCTCATCAACAGTAACACGCTCAGAAAGAATTAAGCGAACAGCTGGAGAGAAGCTTTGACTTCCGAACCATACGAATGTACCGTTACCAGCCATTTCATATACTGAGGTAGAATTGTCAGTGTCGCTGTTGTCTTGAGCAGCTACAGTCAATTGCAATGTACTTGAGTTTTCGTTCAATACTGCACAGAAATAAGAAATACCGTTTGCTTCCGTATCCAATGTATAAGGAGCATCGAATGGGAAGTATTGATATCCGTTGTCTATCCAGCCCGCATTTAACTCGTAATCTTGAGAGGCTAATACAGTAGCGTCGTTTGGTGACCCTTCATACAATAAAGCAGTGAAGTCAGCACCGCCATCTGAGTTAGGACCAAAAACTACAGTTAATCCATAGGCTGAAGAACCTGCATTAGGACAAGTGTAAAATGAACCATATCCTGTAGGGTCGAATTCGCCGGCTGTAGCTCCAGTGCGTGGAGTTAATTCAATATCAAGAGCAGCTTCGTCTTCATGACCGTATTCATCTGTTGAGTAAACAATGATTTTGTCCATGGTGTTGTTAGATGGAGTCTCATCCGTTGCGTCTAGACTAAGAATGCTAGCGCGAACAGTGTAGGTTCCGGTAGCACTTGGCTCCCATCCAGTTTGGATGTACAAGGTGTCGCTAAGAAATGAAGGGCATTCAGGTGTGTTTCCGAATGCTTCCATCGTGAATGGAGTAGAAACGGCATTTCCAACAACAGTGCCTGCAGCATCTAAAATGTCAATGTTGATTGAAGTGTTGGTTTGGTCAGTAATTCCGTTGTTGCGGTATACAACTCCAACATTTAACCCACCGTTAGCAGCGTAAACACGTTGCTCGAAGGGAGTAACGCGGTACTCCCAAATGTTGACTACATCTCCGTTCGTTACTTGAAGAATTTCAAGATCATTTACTACCGAGTTGTCGAAGATTTGAATATCGTCTATTCCCCAGAAGTAATGTGTGTAGCCAGCTGCACCCGCTGTGTTATATCCCCAACGCACCAAAACGCTAGATTGTCCAGCGGCAGCGCAAGAAATATCAACACGGGTGTTCAACGGATTGGCAGAAAATGAATTTGCGCTAGGAGTGAAGTTTCCATTTGCAGGAAAAACAGTCCAGTTGGTTCCGCCGTCTGTTGAAACTTCTAACGTCAATGGCGACGCTGAAAAGCAGCAATAAATGAAGTATTGGGACCATTCAACAATTACAGAGGATAAAGCGCTACAATCAATAGCTGGAGTGGTAAGGGCTCCATTAACATCTTCAGGGGTTGCCAATGGTGTATTATACAAATCACAGTCGAAAATCACCCATCCATTCCCAGTTGTGGGAGATGCAAGAGGCGGGAAATTTGAAGTGTATTCTCCCGCAGGAGATAAGTTATTCGCAACCATCCAAATAGTTCCGTTAGGGCTGCTGTCTTCGTGAGTCATATCGCCAAATCCGGAAGAGAAGTTTTGATTGTACACAACCAGGCGATCAGTGGTTGTCGTTAGAGCTGTTGCAGCAGTGTGCGCAGAACGCTCCAATTCAGCGGTTGAAGTAACTTTTGGGGCAGCTTTAATATCTGTCAATGGCGTTACTTGCGCCGTTGCAGAGAATGCTATACCAATTGCACCACAAAGAGTAAAAAGTTTTTTCATCTTAACAGGTTTAATTTTAGATTGGGAAGGTAAGAAAACTTTCGATATGCAAATCTGTACTATAAAAAAAAGTCCCGCAAATGCGGGACTTTTTCCTTTCAAGGAAAGTGAGTGAATTATTTCACCATCATTTCTTTAGTCAAGCTTGAAGAACCTGCAGTGATTGTGTAAGTATAAACACCTGCACCGAAAGCAGAAGTATTCAAAGAGATCATATTTTTACCAGCTGGCTTAACACCTTCGTTAGAAACTGAAACAACACGTCCAGTCATATCGCGAACTGTTAAAGTAACGCGCTCGTTGCTTGGAAGGTTGTAAACGATTGTTGTGTTTCCGTTAGATGGGTTAGGCATGTTTTGACCTAATTCGAAAGAAGTTGTTCCGTTAACAGAAGCAACAGCAACGCTTTCGTCTGAGTTCAAACGAACCATTGGAACAGATCCAGTAGCACCCCAAGCAGTACCATCATATAACCATGAAGTTACCCATTCGTTGCTACCAGATACAGGAATACGAGTTCCGGCAATACAAGAAACAACAACTAAATACACATTATCTGCATTCAAAGTGACAGCAGAAGAGAAAGGAAGTGTTACGAAAGTATTTCCTCCAACACTGTTGAATTCATTTCCTGTAAATATGTATTCCAAAGTTTCGATACCCATGTCAGTAAAGATTGGTGCACTAGCAGCATCAAATCCTTCAAACAAATAAATACGACCGATGATTGGGTCACCAGCAGCTGAACCAGCTCCGATTGCAACGTCAATTCCACCGAATTGATCATCAGCATAGATATCAAACAAGTTGCCGTATTCGAAATCCGATGTAGGACCAGAGAAGGCTTGTGCAGCATTTCCATCACGACCATATGTGAAGTCAGTGATTTCCATAGAAGCAGCACCTGTATTGTTTGCAGCTACATCATCTCCTGTAGTTGAGGTGGTTGTTCCAGTAATTTGAATAGTACCAACTGCATTTGGAGTCCAAGTAGTTGAAACAGAAATAGTGTCTTTGTCTAATGACAAGAAAGCTGCAGAAGTTTGATCAGCAGCGAAAGGAGAACCAGCAACAGGAGTTCCGTTGAAAGTTACTTCATAGTTCATTGTAGCATTAACTTGATCGTTGGTACCACCGTTGAAGATTACAGATGTAGCGTGAACGGGGCTAACTTGAGTAACAGGTACTCTGTTGTAATCCCAGAAACCTAAACCGAAGTTTGCTTGGTTCCAATCACCAACTTTAGTTTTAACCACTCGGATATCGCTTGCAGGAAGTTCACCTACAACGATGTTATCCACTGCGAAACCTGAAGCCCATGCTCCAGCGTCAGTCCATTGGAAACGTATGATTACGTTTGCTGCTGTTACATCATACAATGGAACAATGATAGACTGCCAGTAATCTTGATCTAAAGGAAATACATCGATGCTTGCACCTGTTTCGTCAATTCCGATAGAACGAATGTTAAAGGTAGCACCACCGTCTGTAGAGATTTGCAAAGTAGCATCACCACCACCGAAACTACCATCGTGGAAAATATCAAATGAAATCGCGATGTTAGAAGCGGCAGAGAAATCCATTGAAGGAGATTGAACATACGCATCAACCATATCGCAATCGCATGGTGTGTTGTCGTCATTCGCTCCAGCAAACTTGTTTCCTACTCCAACTTGCGGAACTGGCCAGTATCCACCACCGTTAGCTGTTGCGCTGTTGTGAGTTTTGAATGCATTACCATTGGTGTCATCAGTTGTCGCTTTTGTACCTTGAGTTTGACTCACTGTGTTCGTTGACCAACCTGCTGGCAAACCTGCTGGCATTGCACCTGTTACGCCTTGGAAGTCTTGTTCAAGAATGATAACACGGTTGCTCCAATCAACAGATGGAGCCATTTCTTGACGGATGCTAGCTCTAGGAGAAATTTCACTTCTTGTGAACGTTCTGCGAGCTGGTGATTGTTGCACTGACCATTGTGCGAATGATACACTCGCAACAGCCGTGAACAAACCTAATAAATAGATTTTCTTCATTTGATTAAATTTAAGTTAACTTTTAAGGGTACGAATATAAGTAAAATATCTTTTGCACTTCAACCGAAAATAAACAGTAATTTGGAATTACAACTTGTTTTTTTCAACACGCTGAGCTACGCGTATGCTTATTTCGTAAAGTAAAAGCAAAGGGAGGGAAACAAGCAGTTGACTAGTAACATCAGGAGGTGTTATTATTGCGCTTACAATTAGATTGATTACAAAGGCATGCCTTCTGTATTTTTTAAGGAATGCGGAACTTACTAGGCCAATTTTCGCCAAGAAATAAATGACTACGGGCATCTGGAAAACCAAACCCGTTCCGAGAATGAGTGAAGAACACAATTTTAAATACGATAAAATTGTTGCGTTCACTTCGACGTCTGCGAAAGCGAAGTTCCCTAAAAACTGAATGGATAGCGGTGTCAAAACATAATAGCCGAACAGCACTCCCAGAAAGAATAACAACGACACATAGAAACCAATACCACGAACCGATTTGAGCTCAGTCTTTTTCAAGCCCGGACGCACAAAGGCCCAAATTTGATAGAATATTGCAGGAAAAGCAAGAATTACCCCACCAATTAGAACTACAGTCATGTAGGCAGAGAAATTGCCGCCCATCGTGGTGCTCTGTAGCGTGAAGTTAGCGTCTGAAAAACAAAGCTGATTTTCCAACCCTAAGTTGTGGCCAAGCCAGCAAAAGAAACGGTATGTTGGGAAATCGGCGCGACGTGGCGCCATGATGATATTTTCAATAACATAGCTGTCGAAAACAAATACAACCACAACTCCTGCAACAGCAAACAAAACCGCTCGAAACAATCTTTTTCTAAGTTCTTCAAGATGCTCCAAGAAGCTCATGTTTTTTTCTTCAGCCATCTAGATTAATTGATTCCCGCACTAAGTAGATCGTGCAAATGAATAATGCCGCAATATTTTCCACTTTCATCCACTACAAGCAACTGGCTGATCTTATTGTTCTCCATCAATTGAAAACCTTCAACGGCCAAAGCTGAGTTTTGAATTCGCTTGGCTGAGGTATTCATTAAGTCCGAAGCTCGCAGTGCATCAAGATTGACATTGCGCTCCACAGCTCTTCGAATATCACCGTCAGTAACTATCCCCAACAACATGTCGTTTTCTACTACGGCCGAGGCTCCAACACGCTTAGAAGAGATTTCCATAAGTAAATCGCGGAAGTTACAATCTGCCTTAACCCGAGGAAGAGCATCTGCACGCATTACTTGCTCGATGGTTGTGAAAAGTTTTTTGCCAAGGGCGCCTCCAGGATGGAATTTTGCAAAATCAAGTTTGCTGAATCCTCTTTCTGTCATAAGCGAAACTGCAATCGCATCGCCAACGGCCAATTGCAAGGTGGTGCTTACTGTGGGAGCTAGATTATTCGGACAAGCTTCACTTGTCATTGGAGTATGAAGGAAGAAAATTGATTCTTTAGCTAAATAACTGTCTGAGTTTGCTCCAACGCCCACCAACAAAACATTCATTGATTTAAGCAAGGAAACCAAATATTGAATTTCAGGTGAATCACCACTTTTTGAAAGGCAGAAAACGATGCTGCCGTTTTGAACCATGCCTAAATCGCCATGTATGGCTTCAGAGGCATGAAGAAATTGAGCTTGCTGGCCCGTGCTGTTAAAAGTAGCCACCCATTTTTGTGCAATAATTCCGCTCTTGCCTATCCCTGTTACAACGATGGGTTGATTGGTTTCAAGAACAGCCATAACCACAGATGCAAAAGCGTTGTCTATGGACAGTTCCAATTTGGAAAGCGCGTCTGCTTCTAATCGAATGGCTTCTTTCGCCGAGTCTAATATGGTCTCTTGAGAGGTTAATTTCACTTTGCAAAGATGCAAAGAATCGTTAGTTTTTTAGGTCTTTTTTTTCAATCGAATTTGTTGGTGTGCATATGCTTTTGTGCTTACATTCGTTTAGCGAATTTTACTGAGACGTTACTTTTTCATAACGTTCAATTACTAAAAGAGAATGATTACAGCGACAGATATGGCTCCGAAAGAAGCCTTAAAATATTTCTTTGGATTTTCAAACTTTAAAGGCCTGCAGGCAGGCGTTATCGATAATGTGCTTGCAGGAAATGACACCTTTGTGATTATGCCTACTGGAGGAGGGAAGTCTTTGTGCTACCAACTTCCTGCTCTTATGTCGGAAGGAACGGCTATTGTTGTTTCGCCTTTGATTGCCTTGATGAAAAATCAGGTAGATGCCATGCGAGGATTTTCAAATGAAGAGGGTATAGCACACGTCATTAATTCTTCCTTGAATAAAAGCGAAATTGCTCAAGTAAAGAAGGATATGCTCAGTGGTAAAACTAAGCTTCTTTATGTGGCTCCAGAGTCTTTAACAAAAGAGGAGAACATTGAATTTCTTAGAACTTGTAAAATTTCGTTTGTTGCCATTGATGAAGCGCATTGTATTTCAGAATGGGGACACGATTTCCGTCCTGAATACAGAAGAATCAAAACCATTATTCAGCAAATCGCGGATTTACCCGTAATGGCATTGACTGCAACGGCTACCCCTAAGGTTCAGATAGATATTCAGAAGAACCTAGGAATGGTTGATGCGAAAGTCTTTAAGTCTTCTTTCAACCGTGATAATCTGTACTACGAAGTTCGTCCTAAAGTTAGCGTTGGGAAACAGATCATTCAATTCGTAAAAGGGAATGCTGGTAAAAGCGGCATTGTATATTGCCTGTCGCGGAAGAAGACCGAGGAGATTGCAGAACTTCTTGTGGCTAACGGAATTAAAGCGCTCTCATATCACGCCGGAATGGACAGCCACCAGCGGAACGACGTTCAAGATAAATTCCTCATGCAGGATGTAGATATTATTGTTGCAACTATCGCGTTCGGAATGGGTATCGATAAACCGGATGTTCGATTTGTCATTCATCATGATATTCCAAAAAGTTTAGAAAGTTATTATCAAGAAACAGGCCGCGCGGGCCGCGATGGAGGCGAAGGGCATTGTTTGGCTTTTTACTCTCCGAAAGACGTAGAAAAATTGGAAAAGTTTCTTCACGGTAAACCCGTTGCAGAGCAGGAAATAGGAATGTTACTTCTTCAGGAAGTAATGGCATATGCCGAAACGGCAATGAGCCGAAGAAAATACTTGCTTCACTATTTTGGCGAAGAATGGGATGATGTTACCGGCGAGGGTGCGGGAATGGATGATAATTCTCGTAAACCAAAAGAAATTTTCGATGCAACCGAAGATGTGAAGTTGGTTTTGGAATGCATTAAAGCATTCAAAGAAACTCACAAAGCAAAATTTATAGCCAATGTCCTAGGCGGAATTAGCAACGCTGAGGTTTCTACATATAAAGCTGATAAGCACAAACTATTTGGAGCCGGAAAAGAAGAAACAGAAAAACATTGGAACGCAATTATGCGTCAACTTTTAGTGAAGAATTTCATTCGTAAGGAAATTGAAACCTATGGAACGCTGAAATTGACACTTGATGGATTGGAATTTTTGAAGGCTCCCTTCAAAATGGATTTGGTGAAGGAAGAAGAGATAGGAGAAACAGATGATGATGGCGAATTGATTCATGCAGTGAAGGCAACAGGTTCCGGAGCATCCGATGAAACGTTGTTCCTGATGCTGAAAGAATTGCGTCAGAAAGTTTCGAAGGAAAAAGGACTTCCGCCGTATGTGATTTTTTCTGAACCATCCATGGAGGAAATGGCAACGCAATACCCAATTACCGTTGATGAGCTTTCACACATTGGCGGAGTAGGGAAAGGTAAGGCCATGAAATTCGGTTCAGCGTTTTTAGCACTGATAAAAAAATATGTTGAAGACAATGATATTGAACGTCCAGAAGATTTTGTTTTGAAAAGTGCACATGCGAAGAGCAGTCACAAAATTAAGATCATTCAAAACGTTGATAAGCGGATTCCTCTTTTCGATATTGCGAAGGGAATTGGTAAAACATATCCAGATTTAATTGACGAGATTGAAACCATCGTTCATTCTGGAACACGCTTAGATATTCAATATTTCATAGATGATGAAATAGATGAAGATTCCCAAGATGAAATCATGGATTACTTCATGCAATCTGAAACAGATGATATTTTAGAAGCCGAAGAGTATTTCGACGGTGATTACGAAGAGGGAATCCTGCGCTTGATGCGCATTAAGTTTCATTCGGAAGTAGGGAATTAATTTTTTCTTGCGATAATTATGTAATTGGCTTCGTAAGGCTTAAAGGAAATTCTTTTTAACAAATTCTTCAAGTTCATTCTAAATTTTGAAGTGTATATCGGTTGTATTTCATTTAAGTCTGATGTCTTCACCCAACCCACTCCCCTGAAATAAATTCTATCATTTATTTTTGCAGACATTCTTATCTTTTTTTCATTTTCTAACTCAGTGGCAGAATCTTGTGAGTCAAACGATTCGAAAATGAATGCTCCTTTTTTGATAGTGTATACAGGATGATTTTTGGAATATTCGCTCCAAATTAAATCTTCTCGAATGTCAAAAAAAGTAATTGAATTGAAGCCAAACTTTTTTAGTACATCTCTATAGTAATCTTTATTTCCAATAAGATGTCCTTGAGTGGGATTTTTTTTATGCAGATTGGAAAACCGAAGCTGCGCTCCTCTTGTATTTAAGAGAATGTCTTCTCTTATAATTAATGTTGAATTCGTCATTTCTGAAAGTACTTTATGAGCTTTGAAAATGTCATTCAACCAGATAATCACATTCGAACAAAAAACGATGTCGAACTTTTCTTTCCAATGTTCCAAGTCGTAAAGAGAATTGCTTCTAATTTGAATATTTGAATTTTTATATTTCTTTACTGTTTCTATACATTTCGAGGACCAACCATCGGTCATTGTTGAGGAGTCGGCAGAATTTGAATAGATGTCAACAGCAACAACTTTTTCAGCTCCTTTTTCTTCTGCGAGAAAAGAAAATAAACCATCATTCGCCCCAACATCAAGAAAGGATAATCCATTTAATTTTTCAGGTAATTTCATGATTTCCCATAATTCTGGAAAAACAGATGATCCCGGCGTAAATACACCAGGTTCCAATTCGATTTTCTGCCTCCAAAATGGAATTTCATAGATTTTTTTTAATTGGTCTTTTTTGTCCATTGCTATAAATTTAGAAACAATATTTCCCTGCACTAATTAATTCTGCTGCAATCACTCTGCGACCTTCTTTGGTGTTGAAAGGTTCTGTCTTGGTGAATCGGCGCAAGCCCATCAGCATCATGCGTTGCTCATCTCCTTCAACAAACGAATTTAAGGCATCTTTTCCAGCTTTGTTTATGAAGTCTGCAAGATCTGTGACCAAGGTTTGCATCATGGCAATTTGACTTGCTGAATTTTCTATTCCATTTAAATGAACTCTCTTCTGAGTTCTGAGAACGGTACTTTCAGCAACGTATGTCCAAATGGCCATGTCAGCCACGTTCATCAAAATCTCTTGCTCTTTCGCCAATTGCATCATGAGTTTTTGAGCTGCACTTCCAGCAATCATGAGAACTGCTTTTTTGAAATTTTCAATGCAAGCTAAGTAGCGTTCGAAGATGTCTTCACTTGGCTCAGCGAAATCAGGAATTGACATTAATTCATTCGCCACATTCATGGCAGGTGTCATTAAATCCAATTCGCCTTTCATGGCTTTTTTCAAAAGCATGTCAACGATAAGCATGCGATTTATTTCATTCGTTCCTTCGAAAATTCTGTTAATGCGAGAATCTCTGTAAGCACGTTCAACGCGCGATTCCGCGCTGTACCCCATGCCACCAAAAATCTGAACGGCTTCGTCTACAACATAATCCAATGTTTCACTGCCATACACTTTGAGTATTGCGCATTCAGGAGCGAATGCTGCAATTCCTTTCAGAACGGCAGGTCCTTTTTCCATTCCGGATTCTGCCAATCCCGCAATGGCATCGTCAATGTTTTGAGTAGCCCGATACAACGCAGATTCCGTTGCATAGCAGCGAATTGCCATCTCTGCTAACTTATGACGAATTGCACCATATTTTGAAATAGATCTTCCGAATTGCTCGCGAGTAATGGCGTATTCCAAAGAGTCTGTAACCGTTGCTTTCGCACCACCCATAACTGCTCCGGCCAATTTGATGCGTCCAATATTTAAAATGTTTACAGCTATTTTGAACCCATTCTGGCGGTCGCTTAACATGTTTTCCGTTGGAACGAGAACGTCACTAAAAAAGACTTGACGCGTGGAAGACCCCTTGATGCCCATCTTCTTTTCCTCTGGGTTTAAAGTGATGCCGGGCATGTCTTTGTGAAGTAGGAAAGCTGTTAAATTTTCATCGTCTTCAATTTTTGCAAAAACCGTAAATACATCTGCAAATCCTGCATTCGTGATCCACATTTTCTGTCCGGAAATTTTATAGTGCTTACCGTCTTCCGTTAATGTGGCTTTTGTCTTTCCTGAATTGGCGTCGCTTCCTGAATTGGGTTCGGTTAAGCAATAACAAGCGAACCACCCGCCAGTAGCGAGTTTCGGCACGAAGATTTTCTTCTGTTCATCATTTCCATAGTATAGCAGAGGTAAAGTGCCAATGCCCGTATGAGCTCCGTATGCAACAGTGAAGGAATGACCTGCTCCTAAAATTTCTGTGCAAAGCATACTGGTTTTAAAATCCATTCCCATGCCGTTCAATTCTTCAGGCACGGAAATTCCAAGCAAGCCTAATTCACCGGCTTTGTGAAGAACAGATTGCATAAGTCCTTCTTCCAAATTATCTAATCGATCCAATATCGGAGTGATTTCGTTGGTTACGAAATCGTCGCACATCTGCTTCATCATTCGTTGTTCTTCGTTCCATTCTTCTGGAATGAAAATTTCGGATGACAACGTTTTACGAATTAAGAATTCTCCACCTGTTATTGGTTTCATAATGTTGTTTATTTAAAATCGTTCGAATACTCCGGCGGCACCCTGACCTGTTCCGACGCACATGGTTACTACGCCGTATTTTTCGTTTCTTCTTTTCAAGTCGTTTAATAATTGAACGGTAAGTTTCCCACCGGTGCATCCGAGCGGATGTCCGAGCGCAATGGCGCCACCGTTGATATTTGTGCGCGAGGGATCTAGTTCTAAATGATTAATCACCGCAACACTTTGCGAAGCGAAGGCTTCGTTCAACTCGAATAAATCAATATCACTTTGCCGCAACCCCGCAGCTTCAAGCGCTTTAGGAACGGCGTATATAGGACCAACTCCCATGATGCGCGGAGCAAGCGCAGCAACAGAATAACTTTTCAATTGCGCAATAGGAGTGAGGTTGTGCTTCTTCATGAATTCTTCCGAACAAACCATCACGAATGCTGCGCCATCTGAGGTTTGCGAAGCGTTTCCGGCAGTTACAGATCCGTTCATGGCGAAGACGGGTTTCAGTTTTGAAAGCGCTTCGATCGTCGTGCCTGCACGCGGGCCTTCATCTACCGTTACGGTTGTATTTCTGATTTGTCTTTTTTCTTTTTCATCTAGAAAAATTTCTTCCACTTCTATGGATGCAATGCCTGAAGCGAAGTGTCCAGCAGCAATTGCTTCTAATGCTTTTCGATGTGAATGAAAAGCGAATTCGTCTTGCTGCTCGCGAGAGACTTTGTATTCTTTTGCTACCGCTTCAGCGGTTAATCCCATTCCCCAATACCAATCTGGGTTCGACTTTGCAACTTTCGGATGAGGAACGATTCGCCACCCTCCGAACGGAATGGGCGACATGGTTTCAACTCCTCCAGCAATAATGCAGTCGGCCATTCCTGCGTGAATCTTCGCACTTGCGAGTGCAATAGTTTCCAACCCGCTTGAACAATATCTATTCACGGTCATGCCAGGAACTTTTTCCGTATTCAATCCCATTAAGGAAATCATACGTCCAATGTTTAGACCTTGCTCGGCTTCTGGCGTAGCATTTCCAACAATGACATCGTTAATTTCATCTTTGTCTATTTGCGGAAAGTCTTGCATTAAATGTTGAATGACTTGCGCCGCAAGTTCGTCGGCACGCATGGACTTGAAAATTCCCTTTTGCGCTTTGCCAACAGCAGATCTATAACCCCCAACTATGTATGCGTTCATGGAATTAGTTTCTTAAAATTTTTCCTGATGTAATAAGACTCTGCATACGTTCTAATGATTTGCGCTGCATGCACAACTCGAGAAAAGCTTTGCGTTCGAGGTCTAAAAGATATTGTTCGCTCACTTTTGTTGGGGCAGATAGGTCTCCTCCGCACATCACAAATCCGAGTTTTTCACTAATGAGTTGATCGTGTTCTGAAATGTAATTTCCAGATTTCATAGAAGAAGCACCGGCGTAAACAATACCTAATCCTTCGTTTCCTAGTACTGTAATGTCTTTGCGTTCTTGTGGTGCCGTGTAACCAGCATGATGAAAGTTCAAACAAACTTCTTTCGCTCGCATGAGCTGGTGTGCGCGGCTTACACACACCTCGTCTTTTTCTTTGCTCAGGTATCCCAATTCAAAAGCCTCTTCTGCTGACGTAGCCACTTTCGCTTGTCCGACCGTCAAAAATCTATTTCGAAGAACATTCAAACGAATGTCTCCTTCTTTCATTTCATCAGAAGCTCGAAGCGCGAATTCTTTCGTTCCTGCTCCTCCGGGAATGACACCCACTCCCATTTCAACCAAACCCATGTATGTTTCTGCTTGTGCAACTGTGGCATCTGCATGCATTGACATTTCGCAAGCACCACCGAGAGCAAGTCCATGAGGAGCAAGCACAACGGGGATATTTGAATAACGCAAACGCATGACAGTCTTTTGGAAGTAACGAATAGCCATGTCGAGTTCTTCGTATTCCTGCTCAACAGCGAACATGAAGATCATTCCAACATTTGCGCCTGCAGAGAAGTTTTCTCCTTGATTATAGATGACTAATCCATTGTATTTTTCTTCCGCAAGATCAATGGCTTTGTTAATACCCGCAAGCACTTCGCCACCAATGGTATTCATTTTAGATTTCCATGAAAGGGAAAGAACACCGTCTCCGATGTGTCTTACGGTGCAGGCACTGTTCGTCCAAATAATTTCTTGGAACGAATCCAACGAACGCGCTTGTTCGCTGCGCACAATGACGCCGTATTTATTTTCTGTTGGAAGGAATTGCTCTGGGCTTTCTGAATTTTTATAAAAGGAAGTGAATCCATCTTTTTTCATTTCATGAATCCACGGTGCAACCGTATAACCTTCGTTAATCATGTTCGTTAAACAAGCTTCGAAACCGAGCGTATCCCACAATTCGAATGGGCCTAATTCCCATCCGAAACCGGCACGAAGAGCTGCATCGATGTCTTTCAATTCATCTGCAATGTCATTCATTCGGAAACTTACATAAGAGAATAAAGCGTGCATCATTTTCTTGTAGAACGCTCCTGCTTTATCGGTTGAGTTGTATAAATGTTGAAGTCTTGAAGGAAGATCGTCGATGAGTTTAGCGGCCTCGTAAGAAGCGAATTTCACTTTGTTTTGTTTGCGGTATTCAAGTGTGTTTAAGTCGAGCACAAGAATTTCTTTTTCTCCGTTTTCTCCCTTCGTTTTTTTGTAGAATCCTTGTTTCGTTTTATCGCCTAACCATTGATTGGTAATCATGGTTTGAATGAAATCAGGCAAGGCGAATAGCGCATGTTGCTCGTCGTTTTTCGCAACAGCGAATAATCCGTTGGCAACATGAACGAGTGTATCTAATCCAACAACGTCGCACGTGCGAAACGTTGCAGACTTGGGTCTGCCCATGATGGTTCCGCTGAGTTTGTCGACCTCTTCAACGGTAAGATCCAATTCCTTCATGCTGTGAAGCAAAGCTTGAATGCTGAACACTCCGATTCTATTCGCAATGAATGCAGGAGTGTCTTTGCACAGCACGACTTCCTTTCCTAATTTCAAACTTCCGAATTCTTTCAAGAAAGAAATGAGTGCTGGGTCGGTTTCACTGATAGGAATGATTTCCAACAAACGTAAATATCTTGGAGGGTTGAAGAAGTGTGTTCCAATAAAATTCTTTTTGAAATCTTCGGTTCTTCCTTCGGCAATCAGATGAATGGGAATACCGCTTGTGTTGGTTGAAACAATGCTTCCGGGTTTTCTGAATTGCTCTACTTTTTCGAAGAGTATTTGTTTGGGGTCGAGCTTTTCAATAATGACTTCCATGATCCAATCGCAATTGGAAATGTCTTTCAAATTATCATCGAAATTTCCTGTTGCAATGCGAGAAGCAAATTTCTTCGAATATATTGGAGAGGGAGAGGCTTGCAGTGCGTTTTTCAGCGAATCGTTCACGATTTTGTTACGGTCTTTTTCATCTTCCGAGACGCGGTCTAATAGCAGCACAGGAATTCCACATTGAGCAAAGTGGCATGCAATGCGCGAGCCCATAATACCTGAGCCTAAGACGGCAATTCTTTTAATCGTTTTCATTTAGGTGTATTAGCTCAATGAAGGTAAGACTTCTTTCCTTCATCCTGAATTATTTAAATATGATTTCTTTCATGTAGAAACCTAAGCAGGATTGATCTTCTGCTTCAATCAATAGTTTTCCATCGGCTTCCACCTGGACTATTTTTCCTAAAAAGTTATATTGTTCTTTTGCGATTTGGTAATTTTTGATTTCACCTTTCTGAAACAGTATCTGATGGTATTGTGAATCTATTTCAGTCCATTTTTTTTCTTCCAACAGAAATAAATCGCGTGCCATTTGATTTCGCAGCGTCTTCAAAAAGGATAATAAAGAGGGAATCTCAATTGTGTGATTTGAAATGCAAGTCGCATTTTCGAGGTTTTGATTCGAAATATTTATTCCGATTCCAATTAAGGAATAATGAAGGCTCTGTTCGCTCCAAGAGTTTTCAATGAGAATACCACCGATTTTTTTTCCTTCAACAAAAATATCGTTCGGCCATTTGATAGAAACGGACTGAATGTTATGTTGAACAAGTGTTTTCGCCACTTGAAGGGCGGCCCATTTGCTGAGATAAAAGATTTCCTCCGGTTTGAGAGGAATTTTCAGAATGATTGTTCCAAGGAATGAACTTCTTGGTTCTGACAGCCACTTGTTGTCACGCTGCCCCCTTCCTTCTAACTGAAAATCGGTAGTAATGGCAGTGCCACTTTGAGTTTCTGGCAGTTTAGCAATTGTGGAAGCATAGTTGTTTGTGCTGTCGAGCTGCTCGAAATGCGAATGTGGTGATTGTTCAAACATGGACTCTTTCAATGCAGAAAACTTAAAGATTACAACGAAATTACGCCGTAGCGGAATACCTTTGCTACAGAAGAATAAAAAATGAAGAAAAAAGCAGCAGATAAAAGTAGCGAAGATGCATTGTTACTTTCCATTATTGACGGAATAGAAGAAGTAAAAGGTCACGATATCAAAATTCTTGATTTACGAAACATTGAAGCGGCAATTGCTGATTACTTTATTGTTTGCACAGGAACGAGCACAACTCAGGTTGAGGCGATAGCGAGAAGTGCCGAGAATTTCACTCGAAAAGAATTGGACGAAAGACCTCGCAGAGTAGAGGGAGTGCGCAATGCACAATGGGTACTTATGGATTATTTTACCATAATTGTCCACGTGTTTTACGAGCCCATGCGTGAGCATTATGACATAGAAGGTCTATGGTCAGACGGTAAGGTAATGGCTTTACCGAAAAAAGCAAAACCAGAGGCAAAGGCAAAGGCGGAACCAAAACCAAAGGCAGAGCCGAAAGCAAAAGCAAAAGCTCCTGCAGAACCAAAGGTAGAACCTAAAGTGAAAGCTCCGGCTAAGCCAAAAGCAGAACCGAAGTCAAAGGCAGCGGCAAAGCCGAAGTCAGAACAAAAGGCAAAGGTGGCTGTTAAACCTATAACTGCGGTAAAACCAAAAGTGGTAACTAAGAAAACAGTTAAGAAAAAAGATGAGTGATCAGAATAATAAAAAGCCAGCCGGACCTAACAATCCGATGAAGGGTGGATTTAGTTTCTATTGGATTTACGCGGTTATAGCGATCGTGTTGATTGGATTGATGGTATTCAATGGCAGTTCAGATGGCTCTGAAACGAATTACGCGCAGGTAAAGTCATGGGCAGAGAGTAATTATATTGCCCGTGTTGAATACAACGGCTCAACAGGAAAGGTGTATTTAGATTCACTTGGAAAAGCGAATTTGAAAGGTCAGTATCCTGAGCAAAAAGGTGTGATGGGAACCCGTCAGGGCAGTGACTTTTGGTTTAATATTCCTCCGAGTGAGCATTTTATTGACGAGTTGCATGCGTTAGGACCGGTTCATAATTTCGAAGTGAAATTTCAACCTCCAAATGAAACGGCTCAGAGTTTATTGTGGTGGTTAATTGCCTTGGGGGTAATGATTGCCGCTTGGACATTTATCATGCGTCGCATGGGCGGAGGCGGAGGTGGAGGCGGTGGCGGTCAGATATTTAACATTGGAAAGAGTAAAGCTCAATTATTCGAAAAAGGAAAAGGAACCAATGTGACTTTTGCTGATGTTGCTGGATTGGAAGGAGCAAAAGAAGAAGTGGAAGAGATCGTAGATTTCCTGAAGCATCCAAAGAAATATACAGAACTAGGAGCGAAGATTCCGAAGGGAGCGTTATTGGTAGGACCTCCTGGAACAGGAAAGACCTTGTTGGCGAAGGCCGTTGCGGGTGAAGCTCAGGTTCCTTTCTTCTCCTTGTCTGGTTCTGATTTTGTGGAAATGTTTGTTGGAGTTGGAGCGAGCCGTGTTCGGGATTTATTCCGCCAAGCGAAAGAGAAAGCACCTGCTATTATATTCATCGATGAGATTGATGCCATCGGACGTGCGAGAAGCAAGAATGTAAACTTTGGTGGCAACGATGAGCGTGAGAATACGCTGAATCAGCTGTTAACTGAAATGGACGGGTTCGGAACTAATTCAGGAATTATTATTCTAGCTGCTACGAATCGTGCAGATATTTTGGACAAAGCCTTGATGCGTGCTGGTCGATTCGATCGTCAGATTTATGTAGACATGCCTGATGTGAAGGAGCGCGTGCAAATATTTAATGTACACTTGAAGAACGTTAAAACAGATCCGTCTGTTGATGTGGACTTTTTGGCTCGTCAAACACCAGGATTTTCTGGAGCAGATATAGCTAATATATGTAACGAAGCAGCCCTTATTGCTGCTCGACATGGTGCAGCCTCGGTAGAACAAAAGGATTTCTTGGCTGCTGTTGATCGTATTATTGGCGGTCTTGAAAAGAAGAATAAGATTATTACTCCGAATGAAAAGCGCACTATCGCGTTTCACGAAGCGGGTCACGCTGTAACATCTTGGTTGTTGGAATACGCTTCACCTTTGGTTAAAGTGACCATTGTTCCAAGAGGAAGATCTTTGGGCGCTGCATGGTATTTACCGGAGGAAAGACAAATCACAACGACTGACCAGATTCTTGATGAAATGTGTGCAACCCTAGGTGGACGTGCAGCAGAGCAAGTAATCTTCGGTAAAATTTCAACAGGAGCTCTTTCAGATTTAGAGAAAGTAACGAAGCAGGCCTATGCTATGGTTGGAATTTACGGATTGAATGATCGTATTGGAAACCTGAGTTACTACGACTCTTCCGGCGAAAATCAGTTTCAAAAACCATACAGCGATGAGACGGCTCGCACCATGGATGAAGAGGTGAGTAAATTGGTGGAAGCCGCTTATCAGCGGGCCCTTCATTTGCTCACCGAGAATCGTGAAAAATTAGAAGAGTTGGCTCAATTACTTCTAGAAAAAGAAGTGATCTTCAAAGAAGATTTAGAGAGAATTCTTGGGGTAAGGCCATACATAGACCGTCAAACTCAAATAGACGATGCTGAGACATCGGCTCAATTGGTTAAAGATGCATTGATTGCAGAAGCGGAAGTTGATGCGTCTCTTGTTTCAGAGGAAACTCCCGTTATTGAAGATTCACAGAAGAAAGAAGAAAATTCAGATAGTGAAACACAATCCCAAGAAACACAGGAGAGTTAGATTTGAGTAATTTATTATTGAGGTCCTTGGTTGGACTTATTTTTAGTTTAGTTGTGGTGGGCTCTGCTTTTGCAGGGCTTTTGCCATTTACGCTATTGTTTGGATTTTTCGCTGCAAAGGGTTTTCAGGAGTTTGTTCGATTGGTTAATCCGCAAATGAGACGCTTCCAAAGACGAGTGGGACTTGGATTAGCCGTTATCCTGTATGTAACAGCCGCTTCCACCATGGTTTTTGGAACTGATTGGAGATGGATGTTAATGGTGCCTGTGCTTTGGTTGTTATTTATGTCTATTGAAATGATGAAGGTGAGTGCAAGTTTTATTTTGGATACTTCCACAATCTTAATGGGTTTTATTTATACGGTCCTGCCTTTTTCTCTGCTGGTCTTTTTGAGTAAAGTCAACGGTGAATTTGACGCACGTCTCCCGTTTGGATTCTTTTTAATATTATGGGCAAATGATACAGGAGCTTATCTGACAGGAAAGTTCTTTGGAAAGCACAAGCTGCTTGAAGCTGTATCTCCTAAAAAAACATGGGAGGGATTGTTTGGTGGAATGACAAGTGCTGTTCTTTCGGGGTATTTTCTTTTTTCATTAATGCCCAATTCATTCAGTCGCACGGAGTGGATAGCCATTGCTGCAATTGTCGCGGTTTTTGCCAATATTGGAGATTTAATCGAATCTCAAATTAAGCGTATAAAAGGGGTTAAAGATTCTGGAAAACTACTTCCTGGTCACGGCGGGGTATTGGATCGTTTTGACGGATTGCTTATTGCACTTCCGCTTGTAATAATTTATTTGATTTTGCTTTAACATGACTATTCACAAAGAGGGTTTTAAGATTTTAGGCGGAACACTTTTAGTTTCTACAATACTTGTTGGCGGGGCCTTTTTGATGTTCGATGCTGCGTTAGTATGGATATTAACAGCTGTAGCATGTGGTATAGTATTCTTGCTGTTTTTGCAATTCTTCCGATTGCCTCATCGTTTGAATTGCGCCGAGGCCAATGAATTGGTTGCTCCTTGTGATGGAAAGGTAGTAGTTATTGAAGAGGTAGAAGAACCGGAGTATTTTCAGGGTAAAAGAATTCAGGTTTCCATTTTTATGTCGCCGTTAAATGTCCATGCGAATTGGACCCCGTGTTCTGGAGAAGTGAAATATTTCAAATATCATCCAGGATTGTTTTTGGTTGCCTGGCATCCAAAGAGCAGTACTGAGAATGAGCGCACAACGGTTGTTGTAGAGCATGCTCCTGGAAAAGATGTTTTGCTACGACAAGTTGCTGGAGCAGTAGCGCGGAGAATTATTTGGTATGTGAATGCTGGCGATGAGCTTCAAACCAACGATCAATTCGGTTTTATTAAGTTTGGAAGTCGTGTTGATTTGTACTTCCCTTTAGGAACAGAGATTGTAGCGAATATCGATGATGTGACAAAAGGAAATGAAACGGTGATTGCGCGTTGGAAATAATCTCACGAAGGAATTTAGTGAAATAAAAAAAGGTCTGAAATTTCAGACCTTTTTTAATAATGGATTTTTTCTTAGTTGTTTGGAGCACCACCTTGCTCTTTTACCGGAGCACCACCTGGTGTGCCCGGAGCAGGAGCATTTGGATCTGCTTCAACATTTCCTTTGATGCGAACAACTTTAACAGGCTCATTTACCGCGTTAGAATTGATGGTAACTGATTTGTTAATTGGGCCAGGACGCTTTGTATCATACTTTACTTGAATCATTGAAGATCCGCCAGGAAGAATTGGAGTCGTGTCACATGTTGGAACCGTACATCCGCAAGAACCTTTGCATTTGCTTAAAGTTAAGGGCTCAGTTCCTGAATTAGTTACTTTGAATTCACATGCACCGTTTCCACCGAAGGCAACAGTTCCATAATCGTGAACTTCTTTATCAACGGTAATGGCTGGACCAGTTACCAATTGAGCTTGAGCGTTTGCCGAAATTGCAAAACCAATTGCAATGGCGAAAGATAAAATTACTTTTTTCATACTATTCTGTTTTTCTAATTATTCGATGACTTCACCTTTGATGGTTAAAACGGTTGGCTTTGCTTCTGGATTGTTCCAGTTAACCATAACTGTTTTCGTGAAAGGACCCATTCTATTCGTATCGTAATGAATAGTAATTGCTTGGCTTTTACCTGGCTCAATGGTAGAGTTCGGGTCACATTTAGGAGTTGTGCATCCGCAAGAACCTTGACATGAGCTGATGATCAGATTTTGATCTCCAGTGTTAGATAATTCGAATGTACAATTACCATCAGAACCTTTTTTAACTTGACCGTAGTTGTTTTCCATTTTATCAGGAGTTAACATAGGTGCACCAAAAGTTGTGATTTTTCCAGGCTGCGCTTCAGCACATCCAGCAAGCCCTAAGAAGAAGGCCACTGCAGCAAAAAGGGTAAAATTGATTTTCATGTTATTTATTGTAAGTTTTCAAATATCGGTTAGAATTTTTAAAATCCCTAGTGGTTAACTAAAAGCGTGCCACTTCGATGTATTTTATTAGAGGTTTCAGTAATTGTATACATTCCATTCGAAAAACATGCGGTGTTAATCGTTCTGACTTTGCCTGTGCTGGATTCTCTGAATATAAGTCTTCCTTGCGTATCTCTTATTTCAAGCGTGCTTGCGGGCAAAAGTCCGGTAATATTAAGGATGTCTTGAGTAGGGTTGGGATAAAGTTTGAAAGAAACATTTGTCTCTTCAAAGGTTGAAGTCAAAAATGAATTAGCCGAACACCCGAATTCGTTGATGTAGTCGCAAGAGAAGAATTGGCCCAGTGAATCGGGAACACTTATTAAGGAATCAACTGTTAATGTTCCATCGATGATCCACGTGACATTGTCTTGATTTGCGCAATTCGTGCATGTTACAAAGCCGTTTTCAAATATTAATTCCGGCACTGATCCTCCGTTAACTGCGATTGATGTGGCGGGACTGTTTGCGCTTGAATTTCCAAGCATACATGTTAAATAAGGCGAATATGTGTTGGCTGAAGTGTAATTGAAATCATAGGTTTCGAGATACGAAAGAGGAATATTACCGTTACCGTTTCCTAAGAAAAGTTCGCAAGAAAGTCCGATAATATAATCTGTTGTATTTATGAATGAAGCGAGTAATGGTGCGCAGCCTTCTGTTGGAGTGAAGTTAAATGAGGGTTGGATGACCAGAAGTGGAGCTGACATTTGGGAGAGGCATCCTTGGGTTGAAACAGACTGTGCGGTATAGTATCCATTTTGATAAATGCCGGATTGAAAAGTGCCAACAACTGAAGTGCCTTGAGCGAAAGGACTATTGTCTAAGTAATATTGTGTAGCAAGTCCAGCGCAATTAGAACATAAGACAGCTCCGTATGCTGAAGTAAGCAGAGGTGCGGGTGCATTAGGAAATACTGTAACATTGGGCCCATTGGCTGTGAAGGTTGCGCCATCGAGAGTACATGAAATCGAAGTGGTGTAAGCTCCGTCAATGGAGTAGTTCAACGTATTGGAATTATTCAGCCCGTAATCTATTCCGCTGGTCTGAAGCACGCAAGTCATACCATCAAACGAAGGCGTTGTGTTCGTCGCTTGAACGCTTAATGGTCCGCATCCTTCGTTAGAACTAAGGGTAAACGAAGGGAAGATTTGAAGAAGACTATCAGTGCTTACTGTGCAACCGAATTCGTTGGTTATGGTTCCGAAGAAATAACCACTTAGACTGCTTGTTCCAATATTCAAAGGATTGGTGTTTATGTTCAAGCTTGTGCCATTGAGAGTCCAGACAATTGAATTGTTCGCTGGTAAATTGTTTGCCGATATAAATCCAGCGTTGTAGCTCAAGGAGCTAGGTGTTGGGTTAGGAAATACAGTGATAACGGAATCGCTGAAAGTTGCGGAAACACTACCAATCGAACAAGTCATTTCAGGAGCGTAATTACCCGGGTCGTTGTAGTTCAATTGAGCCGTTATATTGAATGGAGTAATGGCCCCACCAATTCCGTCTGCAATGCTGCAAGTCATTCCGTTTAATGGATCTGTTGTGTTTGAAAGCACTGCCACCAATGGTCCGCAACCTTCTCCAACAACAACACTGTAATTCGGTTGAATGACAAGCAAAGGTTCACTTGTTGATTCGCAGCCGTTAACATCTGTGTAGGTTGCAGTGTAGTATCCATTGTCAAAAATTCCATTGATGAATGTTGAAATGGAATTGGTAGATACATTCAGATTGTTTCCATCTAAATCCCATGAGATAGCGTATCCCAGTGAATTGTTCACAGCGCTGACTTCACCAAAAATGGATGAAATTACCGGGACTATGGGGTGACTATAGACCGTAATAGGATCCAAAATAAATGTGTTCGAATAAACTCCTGAATAGCAGTAAAGTGTAGGTTGAAAGATACCGGGGTCATTGAAGGTGAATTCCAAAGTAGAATCTATTGGCATATAGTCAAGGCCGGGAAGAAGAATTTCGCATTGGATTCCCTCCGGCATGGAAGTGTTATTTATAAAGGTTGTGGTAAGTGGATAACATCCAGACCTTACACTTGTGGTTGCGTTAATCTCAAGAACGAAATAATACCCAGTATCGGAAGTACATCCGAATTCGTTCGTGTAAACGGCAGCGTAACTTCCGTTTTGTAAATTGTTATTGAAGTACGTGTTGATGCCTTGAGCCGATGAGCTAACATCTAGGGGTGTTCCGTTCAGGAACCACTGAATATCGTATCCATTGTTGTTGTTCACGTGAACGATATACGCATTGTAATTTAAAACCGGTGTTTCTGGAAGGGCGGAACTCTCAATAATTGGATTGTTTAACGAATAATAATTGTTTCCAAAAGCAGTACACACTTCAACTGCTGTAAAATTATCGGTTGTTCCCATAGAATAATTGTAAGGAGAAGTATAATTATTTCCGGGGTCATTTGAGTTTTCGAAATAACAATCAAGTGTTTGGTTTGAAATAGTTGTGTTTTCAAAAACAACTTCAGTCGTTCCGCAATACGAGGTTTGTAATGCGGAGTATGTTGGAATAACGAAATAAACTGAGTCGGTGTATGTAATACAGCCGAATTCGTTAATCAAGCGAACTTGATAGAATCCATCGGTGCTGTAATCAACAGATGCATCAATCGTAGCTTCAGCATAACCAATAGTATTTTGATTGAAAACCCATTCAAACGAATCTGCAGCGTCATACACTAAGGTTATTTCAGGAAAGGTCAGTTCGAGATTGCCTGGACTTGGAAGCGATGCGACCAAAAATGTGTCTGTATTTGCAATTGATATTTCGTTGCCTTGAAAGTACGTCAGTTGAATGGAGTAATTACCGGGGGAAGTATAAACGTGATCATAAGTTTGAGAGCAATAATTAAGCACTGTACCATCCCCAAAGTCAATTACGCAAGAATCGGATGGGAAGAGTTGTGTTTGATTATAGGCAGTTATTGTATCGAACAAACACACGATTGATTCTGAAACAGAGATTGCTGCTTCGTTGTATTCACAGCTGAAGTCATTCGTATTTGCCGTTGGATCATAATTATTGGAAAACGGATCTGTGCAACCGAAGAAAATACAACTAAAGTTGTTTGTGTTGGCTAGCGGGTTGTAGTTATCTGACGCTGGATCTGTGCATCCGAGAATGATACAAGATCCATTGTCTTGATTCGCTAAGGGATTGTAATTTGAGGCGATAGGGTTGGTGCAGCCGAGAACAATGCATGTGAGATCTATTCCATTGCAGTCTTCGTCTATTCCATTTCCACATATTTCAATTGCACCTGCGTTTACGTTTGTATTGCCGTCATTGCAGTCTCCGAGAACCCCTCCAATCGTGGTGTAATTGATTCCTTGAGAAGAACAAGCGCTAAGAGAGGAAAGGTAATATCCGTCATGATCCGCATCAAGATAGTAAGTCAGAAAAACAAGTTCTTCATTAATAAGGTTGTTACAGTTGTCGTCAATTCCATTGCAAATTTCAACGGCATTTGGATGAATAGATGCATTTGAATTGTTGCAATCGGTGTTGTTAGTAATGTAGCCAGTACCTAACGAAATGCATGAGTTCGTTGCGGACCCCGCACCGTAGCCGTCGTTATCACTATCCACGTAATAATTTATAAATGACAAGCCGTCGTCTATTAGAGCGTTGCAGTTGTCGTCTATTCCATTGCAAATTTCTGCTCCGAATGGCTTAATAGCAGGGTTGTTATTATTGCAATCGAAATTGTTAGTTACGTAACTATTTCCTAAAGGAATACAAGAAGATTGCGCTGTGCCTGCTCCGTAGCCATCGAAATCTGAATCGATGTAATAATTCACAAACACGAGCTCTTCATTAATTTGTCCGTTACAGTTATCATCTACTGTATTACAGATTTCTATTGCAGTGGGTTTGATAATTGCACTCGCATCATTGCAATCGGTATTGTTTAGAACATACCCTACCACTGTTACACATGAACTTTGACTTAGGTTTGGATTTCCAAATCCATCTAAGTCGGCATCTGCATAATAAGTTGTGAAAGCGATGCCTTCATTAATCTGTCCGTTGCAATTGTCGTCAATGGTGTTGCAAATTTCTGTCGCTGTCGGGCGAACGTTGGCATTGTTGTCGTTGCAGTCCGTTGAGTTCGTTACATATCCCGCAAGAACGACACAAGATGATTGCGAAACCATAGGATTTCCGAATCCATCCACATCGGCATCTGCATAATACGTAATGGGCAGAATGCAACTTCCATCATTCACTGTTGCAATAGCCGAATAATTGCAAGCCGTGGTAATGGTGCAACCATTTACAACACAGGATCCGTCATACCAAGTTGCATTTGCATTGTAATTGGAAAACCCTGAGTAAATGCATCCTGGAATGTCACAAGATCCATCGTCGATATTAGCAGTTGAGAGGAAGTTATTAGCGAGTGGATTTGTGCAGCCCGGAGTTTGCGCTGCGGTAAATAAATTCATGCGCACAACAGGCATTTTCGCCATGAACGACCAAGCATTGCTTTCAGGGTAACGCACGAAACTGGTTTGTTCAATGGCAGTGCCACTTCTGCAAACTTTGAGCGCTTGGGTGCCGACAGTATTTCCAACCATAACAATGTAGACGCTGTCGGCGTATAATGTTAGCGGTGTTGGTAACTGAAGCGTAATGAGTTTTTGTTGTCCGAGGGCATTGATATCCCAAGCATTAACGGGATACGTTACGGACGTTGCTTGTAGATCCGTGTAATCGTTTTTGTAAATCTTCGCTTGCACTATCGTGCCTATTGCGGTTCCTGGTCCAACAGCAACAGCGATGGATGTGCACTTAACGGTATTGGATCTTCCTTCGAAAATATTTCCCACTTGATAAGCCTGACCTGCGTACAAGCCGCTTGGAGTAAATTCGTCTTCCATTGGACCTTCGTCGCGAGCATATTCGTAATCCGTTATGTAGTAATCCAGCGTGTCTTTGTTGTTGCTAGGGGCTTCGTCGGTTTGTGTTTGATTGATTTGATAAGTAATTCTGTAATACCCTGTAGTTACGCTAGGTGTGAATCCGGTAGTTAGTGTATAAGTGGCTGTGGCACCGGCAACAACATTTGAGTTAGCTGTTGTTATCTGGTTGTACGGAGCGGCATTGGCTGCGTCAAGCACCTTCACGTTAAGATTAGAGGCCGTTTGTGTGGCACTTCCGATATTCGTTGCTTTTGCGTTGAATTTGAAAGGGACCAGCATCGTTTTTGGATAACGATCGTAAGGCAAATCATGAAAATCATTCGGAGGGACAGGTGATGTATTTCCGAAAGTGGTATAGCGCGTATTGTTTATCGAAAGATTATTTATACTCGGCTTGAAAACCGTAATGTCATCTATGGCCCAGTGGTAATAGCTTCCAGAATATAAAAAACGAAGTTTAACATTTGCTTGTCCGATTGCCCCAGATGGAAATGTTGCCGATTTCCACTCGGCAGTTGCTCCAGGAAAATTAGTTTGAGTCAGCATGTCCACCCATGTCGTTCCATTGTTTATGGAGTATTGAACTTTTACAGTAGAGCTATAGTTCCTGAATTGCTGCTGGAATGTAACAACCGCCCCGGTTACTCCAGTTAATGAAAAAGAGTTTGAAATGAGCCACGCTGTGTGAGGACCTGGGTCAGGACCAGTTCCGAATCCGCCGCATTGATTGTCGTTGTCATCCCAATAATTCGAATCGAAAATCAGGAACCCGTTGCTTTGGGTTACGGAGTTAAATGCCGAACTCCCTCCTGCACATGAACCTCGCGAGGTAATTGCACTGCTCGGAACAGTGCTAGGACCGCGGTATTCCCAAACGCCAATGTTTGTGGTGCTACCATTTGTCCATGTGGTAGGAAGACCTCCAGAAAAATCCCACGAATACAAAGGAACACCCAATACTTGCGCAAACGATTGAATTTGCGAAACGCAAAGGAGCAGCAATGTAATTAAGGCGCGGTTTAGCATTTGCTCAAAAATAGGGTATACCTATTGAACAAACAAGTTTAATAATTTTGAATTATTGAAGAATGAATTGTTAAAGATTTTAACGAATTCGATCGGGATTGTTCTTTAAAAAAGATTCCCAACTTTTGGAATTTCCTTTTGCTGCAAGAGGACCGCTCGTTTGAAAATAGTGACAAACAGCCGCTGCTACCCCGTCGGTAGCATCCATTTTCTTGGGCATGTCGTTCTGATTGATTTTTAAAATCTGTTGAAGCATGGCTGCAACCTGCTCCTTCGAAGCATTTCCGTTTCCTGTAATGCTTTGTTTTATTTTTCTTGGAGCGTATTCTACAACGGAAAGTTTGTGACTGAGTGCGGCAGCAATAGCCACTCCCTGAGCTCTTCCCAATTTCAACATAGATTGAACATTTTTCCCGAAGAAAGGAGCTTCAATAGAAAGCTCATCGGGATGGTATTCTTCAATAATTTCAACGCAACGGGTAAATATTTTTTCAAGCTTTAACGCGTGATCTGAAATCTTGTCCAAACGAACAACGTCCATGGCGAGCAAAGTCATTTTTTTATCTTCCACACGAATAACACCATAGCCTAAAATGCTGGTGCCTGGATCAATTCCCAAAATGATTCGTTCTTTTGTGCTCAAATGAATTTACTTTGAGTTTCAAAGGTAATCTGTTTCGTGAAAGACACTTCTTCCAAAATAACGATTGTTGTTCCCTTCCGGAATATCAGCGAGGATTGTCGCTCGGTGGATAGCGCGCTTGTGGAATGCGTGCGCTCATTGCAACTTATTTCTGAGTGTGTTGAAGAAGTTATTTTTGTGAATGACCATTCAACAGACGATTCTGAAAAACACCTCTTAGGATGCAGCATTCCGAACCTCCGAGTGTTAAATCTGGAAGGTGAATTCGAAGGAAAAAAAGCAGCTTTAGAATTAGGCGTGAATGAGTCGAAAACAGAATATATATGGACACTGGATGCTGATGTTGTGATTAGTCAGTTTTCATCAGAACGATTCAAAGAATTTGAACAAGGATTGGGGCAAGATCTTTTAATTATGCCGGTATACATGAACTCCGGAAATAGTCTTTTGGAACAACTGCAGACGAATGAATGGCGTTATTTGCAATTCATAACGTGGCTAAGTTCAGAGGTTAAACTGCCCATGATGTGCAACGGCGCAAATCTTATTTTTAAGCGACAATTGTTTATGGAAAACATAGAAGCACATCGATCTATTTCGAGCGGTGACGATATGTTTTTACTGAGTCGAGTTATGAAGGTTGGTGGAGATACTTCCATGTGTTGGGAGAAGTTTGTTAGGGTAGAAATTTCAACAGTTAATTCATGGCGAGAGTCAATTAATCAGCGAATTCGTTGGGCCGGAAAAATCACGAAACTTCCTTCATCAAAAGCCTCTGTTTTACATGTTTTTTTTGCTCTTATCAGTGTCATTCATGTTTTTGCCTTTATAGGGCTTTTTATACCTTCTTGGCATTTGGAAAGCGCAGCGTTTCTCTCTTTTAAAGTCCTCGCGGAAGTCTTCTGTATGTTTGGTGTTTTTTCCAACCGAATGAAGATGAAAGAAGTTATGCTGGCTTTGCCGCAGATGTTTCTTTACCCTTTTTTCAGTCTTTTTATCTTTATAAGTAGTTTATTTTTCATTCCGAAATGGAAGGGAAGAAGAGTAAGTTTGAAGTAAGCATGGAACCAAATTCTTCATTTCAACGGTTTACAAAAAACAAACTAGCAATGGGTGGTTTGTTCTTTATTCTATTGATGATTTTGGTGTCGGCTTTTGGATTGTTTATTCGCTTGGATAAAACTGAAAATGCAAATGATCAAAAATTAAGTCTAGCCCTTTGCAAACCTGGATTTAACGTGCAGTTTATTTCCTTGAAATCAGATGCAAAAGAGTGGTTTCCTATCTCGAAAAGCGAATCCATTGGCGACACACTTCGCGCAGAATTGTATGAGAAAAATGGTTCTGGTGAAATAAGGAATTTCGCAACGAAAGATTTGTATGCGAATAGCGATGGCTTAGTTATTTCGAAAAAGAAATTCTGGTTAGGGACAGATAAATACGGAAGAGATGTGTTATCGCGATTAATGGCTGGAGCATCGGTTTCTTTATTGGTGGGCAGTATAGCAGTAATTATATCCTTGATATTGGGTGTAACGCTCGGTCTGTGGGCGGGCTATTTCAAGGGGTGGATTGATGCATTAATATCTTATTTCATTCAAGTGGTTTGGGCTATACCCACGCTGCTGTTGGTTATGGCAATTTGTTTCGCCTTCGGAACAGGATTTTGGAAAGTCTTTGTTGCGGTTGGATTAACCATGTGGGTTGAAGTAGCTCGGATAACTCGCGGGCAGGTCTTGGGTGTTCGAGAAAAGGAATATATTGAAGCAGCGAAGGCTATTGGAAATTCCTCCTCACGAATTATTTTCAAACATGTTTTGCCAAACGTTCTTTCTCCGATTATTGTGATGTCGGCAGCTAACTTTGCTTCTGCTATTCTTATGGAGGCGGGGTTGAGTTTTTTAGGTTTAGGGGCTCAAATACCTACACCAAGTTGGGGGAATATGATTCGTGAAAGTTATTCGTACTTAACTACTGATATGGCATATTTAGCTTTCTTACCTGGTGTATGTATCATGCTTTTAGTACTTTCGTTTATGATGGTTGGAAATGGATTGCGCGATGCATTAGATGTTCGCGAGAATTGAAATTAAATATTGAAATGAAATTGAAATTTTTTGTTACGATTTTGTTTGTTGCGCAGGTTTTATTTTGCCTTGCACAGCCTTCCGCGTACCCTACCGGATTTGGTTTTACTCGCTCTGTGAGAGAAGCTGTCTTGAAAACAGACTCTCCTGTTTTTCTTTCCATGCAGCCATACACGCGAAACGATTTGCCACTTTCTAAAATGGAAGGCGAGTTGAAAGACAGTGTGAAGATTTACCACGACTTTGCCGCACTTGCGCTGCGCAAGCGCATCTTTGAATACCATGAGGGAGACGTTCATATTCGAATGAATTTTTTATATAACATTGGGGCAGGAAAAGATTTTACCGACACGTTGAATTATCCGAGATCACATCGCATCATAAGCAATACAAG
>CANKYR010000015.1 GCA_947488195.1 Flavobacteriales bacterium | reverse complement strand
TTCCAAATCGTTATTTTTCTGAAAGCTCACAACGATCTTCGGGTCAGTGGTCACCGCCCGAACTTCAACCTCACCGGTAGGCAATACCTGTGAACGGAAATTCAACGGCACATCGGGGAATCCGTATTTAATTTTCAACTGATCTAAGCGTTCGTAGTTCTTGTCAACGCGAGCCGCAAAGGCTTCGTAATCTCTGATCTTAGGCGCTGTCCATAGGACTTCACTCAACGCCAACAACCTCGGGAATACTTTGCTATCCACTAGCTCTTGTGGCGCTCTTTCGGTCCACATATTTCCTTCCGCACCGCGAATGTATTTCCCTTCTTCCGGGCTTAACTCAGCAGGCATTGGATTGAAGTTATAGACCTTCTCCATGTTAATGTTATCGAGCCCATAGTCTAAATAACAATGCGAGGTCGGACTCATAACTACACCGTGCTTTTGCTTCGCTGCGGCAATTCCTCCTTCCATGCCTCTCCAGCTCTGAATCATAGCGTCGGCCGGAATTCCTCCTTCCAAAATTTCATCCCATCCAATAATCTGTCTTCCTTTCGTGTTGAGGTACTTCGCCATTTCTTCAATGAGCCACGTCTGCAACTGCGCCTCGTTTTTCAATCCGAAAGCATGAATCCTCTTCTGACATTTATCGCAATGCTCCCAACGGAATTTCGGTGCTTCGTCTCCGCCAATGTGAATGTACCTACTCGGGAAAAGTGCGCAGACTTCGTCCATCACGTCTTTCAAAAACTGAACAGTGCTGTCGTTCCCTGCGCAATAAATGTCTTTGAATACGCCCCATTCCGTTTCAACCGGAATACTCTCTCCTGTGCAACTGAGCCAGGGATAAGCACTAATTGCAGCCACCGAATGGCCGGGCATTTCTATTTCCGGAATAATGGTCACGTGTCTAGCTTGAGCATAAGCAACAATGTCTTTGATCTGCTCTTGCGTGTAATAACCTTCACTCACGTGATTCCCGAATTTATCCATTCGATAAGAACCAAGTCGCGTAAGTTCTGGATATTTTTTTATTTCAATGCGCCAGCCTTGGTCTTCAGTTAAGTGCCAATGCAAGACATTCATTTTGTAAAACGCCAAAGCGTCTATGTACTTCTTCACGGTAGCGACATCCATGAAATGTCTTCCGCAGTCGAGCAGCATTCCGCGATGCGCATAAACTGGCGCATCTGAAATGTCCATGCTCGGAATTTCAAATGCAGCAAACGATTCGTTCGTCTTGAAATACTTCGGTAACAATTGCTTCAAGGTCTGCATGCCCCGTGAAATGCCTTCGTTTGTTGCAGAGGTTAGCCGGATTTCATTTTCGCGAACGGTTAGGTAATAGGATTCGGTATTGGAAGGAATGTTTTTCGTAAGTTGGAAAACGACTTTTTTTGGTTTGGGTGAAACGGCTTTTTGCGAATAAACTTCACTTACACTTTCAGGCTCGTTTAGCATCAGCCAAGAATTAAAAAGTTCAACTTCTTGCTGACACATTCCAAGTCCTTCTGCTTGTGTGCCTGCCGTCCAAAGAAATCCTTTTCCGTGAACATAGGCAATGCTCGTTGGCATTGGGATTAACGTTTCAACTTGCGCAAACGTTGAAAGGCCTTTCAACATAAAAACAACAAGAAGTGATTTGAAAATAGGTTTCATAAAAGAAGTTTATCGTTCGAAATATTCATGCGCTGCAACAATTGCTTTCAGCGCTGCGGTTTCAGTTCTTAATCGGTTTGTCCCCAAGGATAGGGCAGGAGCATCGTTCGCCAAAGCAATTTCATTTTTCGAAAAGTCTCCTTCCGGTCCAATAAAAATAGAAAGGCTCGCATGCTTTTCTTTCCATGTTGAAAGTTGAATCTTCGGGCCGTCTTCGCAGTGCGCAAGCAATTTCATTCCAACTGAATTTTTCCATGCGTCTTGAAATTTCACATCGAAACGCAATTCAGGCAATGAATACTGAAGGCTCTGCTTCAAAGCCGAAATGGCGACGCGTTCAATGCGCTCGGGTTTCATACGAACTCGTTCCGAGTGTTCGCAAACTAAAAAGGTTATACTTCGAATGCCCATTTCAACGGCCTTTTCAACCAGCCACTCAATGCGATCGGCATTCTTCGTGGGTGCGACAAAAAGGTGTAAATGGGGATTCGTGTTTTCAATGGTTTCTCTCGAAAGCGTTGTCAAAGTGCAATACTTGTCGACCTTGTCTAAAGAGGCTTCTATGCGTTCGCCCTTGCCGTTGGTGAAGGTCAATTTCTCCCCTTCATGCAGGCGCAAAACTTTAATGTGACGGCTTTCTTCTTCGTTCAATTTCCAGCTGCCGTCTTGTATTTCAGATGAAAAGAATAACATTGGAGCAAGTTAAGAAGGAAGCCGACAGGAATTGCCTAATTTTGCCGGGCAAATTTATTTCTATGCCAAACATTTCATCGAAAGCGGTGGCTATGCCATCTTCTCCAATTCGCAAGCTGGTGCCTTTTTCAGAGGCCGCGAAAGCTGCGGGAAAGACTGTTTATCACTTGAACATTGGTCAGCCCGACATTGAAACGCCAGAGATTGTGCGTGAGAAAATGAAGGCCCTTGACATTAAGGTTATTGAATACAGCAACTCAGACGGAATTGGTTCATACAAGAAAGGATTAACGGGCTATTACGCTTCGAAGGAAATTACCTTAACTCCGCAGCAACTCATGATCACCACGGGTGGATCAGAGGCGTTGATTTTCACGTTCATGACGTGCATGAATCCGGGCGACGAAGTAATTATCCCAGAACCGTTTTACGCGAACTACAACGGATTCGCGGTAATGGCTGGAGTGAATGTGGTTCCTGTTACTTCATACATTGAAACTGGATTCGCGCTTCCTCCAATTTCAGCATTCGAAGAAAAAATTACCCCAAAGACAAAGGCAATCGTGATTTGTAATCCAGGTAATCCAACTGGATATTTATACTCGAAAGAAGAGCTTGAGCAATTGCGCGATTTGGTTATTAAGCACGACTTGTTCTTGATAGCTGATGAGGTTTATCGTGAGTTCATGTACGATGGAGCAATTCCACATTCAGTTATGAATTTGGAAGGGTTAGACAATCACGCCATCATGATTGATAGCGTGAGCAAGCGTTACAGCATGTGCGGTGCGCGTATTGGAGCACTCGTTACCCGTAACGCAGAGGTCATGGCTATGGCCATGAAGTTTGCGCAAGCAAGACTTTCACCACCAACATTCGGACAGATAGCTTCAGAAGCTGCTTTGGATACTCCGCAAGAATACTTCGATGGAGTAGTAGCAGAGTACGTGAAGCGCAGAGATATTTTAGTGAGCGGATTGAACGCCATTCCTGGCGTTATGTGCCCGAATCCAAAGGGTGCATTTTATTGCATTGCGCGTCTTCCAATTGACAACGCAGATAAATTCTGCCAATGGATGTTGGAAGATTTTTCACACAACAATCAAACGGTTATGATGGCTCCAGCAACAGGCTTCTATGCAACACCAGGAGCAGGAACCAATGAAGTGCGTTTGGCTTATGTGTTGAATGAAGATGCGCTTCGCAATGCTATTGCTTGTTTGAAGGTTGCATTGGAAGTTTATCCGGGTAAAACATTTTAATTATCTTAGAAAAAAAAGACCATGAAAAAAGTATTGTTTTCAATAATGATGTTTGCGGTTATTGCATTGACTTCCTGCACCGGTGAATCTGCTGGCGACGTGAATCAAGATCGCATCTACACTGAATACGAACAGTTTTATAATTCGAACACAGGTGTAACGACTGTTGTAGCTAGATTTCGATTTGGTGGTCCTTTAGGCACTTTATTGGAATTGGATTCAACAGATAATGTGAAGTTTAATGGAGATGTTTTGCCTTACAATATTTTTTGGGGTGGGCATGCGAAAGATTACGTTGGGAATATTGCTCCAGGAACTTTTGTCTACACCAATTTAGATGGTAACGTATTCACGAATACGGTTCCAGCGTTTGAGTCGATTGGTTTTCCTTCTAGTTTCACGGAGCTTAGTCGTTCAGCAGCGTATGATTTCCAATGGGCTGGAACGGCTCTTTCTCAAAATCAAGAAGTGGGCGTATTTGTTGGTTCATGGGCTTGGGGCGATGACACCTGGAATTTCACAAACAGTGTTGGAGCTACCAACATGGTTTTTGGAATTAACTCGCTATCGAATTTGCCACTTGGAACTTCAACGGTTTATTTAGATCGAACAACAAGAAAGACCAATATTCAAGGTACTTCCAGAGGTGGTGTTATCAAGGGAAAGTTCAGAGCACCTAACAGAGTGATTAATGTGATTAATTAATTCGAAAAGAAACCATAAAAAAAGGTGTTCGTTTGAACACCTTTTTTGTTTTAAAGAACTCTGAAAACCGTTCTTCGATTCTTTGCTTTTCCTTCCGGAGTAGCATTCGATTCGAGTGGTTGCGTTTCGCCATAGCCTTCCGATTCAATGCGAGTGGTGGCAATTCCCTTCGATTCTAAATATGTTTTAACGCTGAGCGCTCTGGCTTGAGAAAGTTTCAAGTTGGCCGCTTCATCGCCGTCGCTGTCGGTGTGTCCTTCAATACGAATACGCATGGTTTGGTTCTTCACCAAAAGCTCTATCAACTTGGCTAATTCAATGTGCGATTCAGTTTCTAGGTTAGAACTGTTGGTTTTGAAGAAAATGTTTTCAAGCACAATAGATGCACCTGAATCCATTTTCTGCAGTGGTGCATCTTTGCGATACGGTCTAGATGGTGTGAAATCACGCAGTGAGAAATTCGAAGAATAGAAGAGGTAACTGTTCGCGCTAACATTCAACGCGTAATCGTTTCCTGCTGGAAGACAAACCAAGAAGTACCCGTCTCTGCTTTTGTTGGAAAAAGTTTCAGCAACAATTTCTCCGTTGCTCAAATTCAACAATTGTAATTTTCCGTCTAACGGCGCATTCGTTTTGCTGTCGAACACAAACCCTTCCACATAACTCACATAGCGCGGTCTTACGCTTTCAGGAAGCTCGAAAGAGTAAAGATCCAATCCGCCTTTTCCGCCTTCGCGGTTACTTGCCATGAGCGCGATGTCGCCTTGCGCCGTAACTTGAATGGAGTTCTCATTCGCTGCGGTGTTGATCGGATACCCCAAATTCACGGGCTTACTCCACGATCCGTCTTGTTGCAAACGACTTACGAAAATGTCTAATCCTCCCATGCCCGGATGTCCGTCTGAAGAGAAGTACAGCGTTTGTCCATCGGGATGAACGAATACACTTTCTTCTCTTCCTTTGGTGTTAATGAATCCGGGAACCTTCGCTGGTTCGCTCCATTCGCCGGCTTCGTTGATTTGGCTGAAGTAAATATTCGGATCTTCTACTGCTCCGCCTTTTCCTTTCTTTCCACGAATGAAATAAAGTGTTGCACCATCGGCAGTTAAGCTCGGTTGTGTTTCCCAATAACTTGAATTGATTCCAACTCCGAAGTTTTCCGAAGTAGTCCATCCGTTTGCCGTGCGAAGCGAATAAAACAAATCGCAACTTCCAAGACCGGTGCGCGTTTCGCCGTATTCATATCCTGGAAGTTCGCAGGCTGTGAAAACGATTGTTTGTCCGTCGGCGCTCATGGTCGGTGCCCCTTCGTTGTACAATGTGTTGATAGATTTAACTGGAAGAGAGGGCTTCCAACCCTCATTGAAGTTTTTCGTTTCTGTTCTTTCACTCATGAAGAAGTCTTCGTGTTTGCCTTCGAACGCGCGTTTGTCGTTTAATAAACGTGTGAACAGAAGTGTCTTCGTGTCGGCTGTGATGCATGGAAAGTATTCGTCGTTTTCGGTATTGATTTTATCTCCGAGGTTAATGGGGTTGAAGGGTACGGGATATTTGATGCTTTGCTTGGCGAAGACACAACTTTCAAGAATGAGCTGCGCGCGGTAATGCACGTTTGGGTTGGGCTTGGGCATCTTCGTGTAAGTGGTGATCGCTTGCTCTGCTTTGTCGTATTCGGCAACGCTGAAATAGCATTCGCCCAACATGTAATAGCCCATGGGGAAAATGGTAGCGTTAATTGAAAGTCCTTTCTCGAGCGGAGCTATCGCTTTCTGCATTTCATTTTTTTCTGCGTAAATCTGTCCCATGAGAAAATATGCTTCAGCGAATTGATCTTCACTTTGAAGTAAGTCTTCAAGAATAACAAGCGCGAGGCTAGAGTTGTATTGACTGTATGCCGTAATGGCTTCTTCGTATTTCGAAATGGCGCGCTTGTTTTTAATACTGTATTCCTTGTGCGGTTGTGCCAAGCAAGAATTCAACATAAATAAAAATGCTAGAGAAAGAAGCGAAGTAATAAGTCTATTCATAGTCGTAAAATGCAATGCTATTCGTTTTTACTAAATTCTTTGAATTAAAGGCATAACCGCGGCGTGAACGAATTATTTTTGAACAATGCAAATTGTTTTACTTTCCGATACTCACGGTTACTTCGACGACCGATTACAAGAACACTGCCGAAATGCCGATGAGATTTGGCATGCGGGAGACATTGGATCGGAAGAGATTGTTACGATCTTGGAATCGATGGGCAAAGTCACTCGTATTGTTTATGGAAATATTGACGACGCACGCGTTCGTTCCATGACGAAAGAAGACTTGATTTTCGAAGTGGAAGGGGTGCGTGTTTTCATGACGCACATTGGTGGAAGACCGCCGTCTTATCCGGCGCGTGTTTCGAAAATAATTCAAGATGAAAAAATAGATGTGTTCATTTGCGGACACTCGCACATTTGTTTAGCAGGAAAAAGTAAGAGGCAAGGAAATCTTCACCTTAATCCTGGAGCCGTTGGTACGCATGGCTTTCACAAGGTTCGCACGCTCATGCGTTTTCAAATTCAAAAAGGAAAAATCACGAATTTGGAAGTGGTGGAGTTGGGTCCACGCGCCGTTCGAATCTCGGAAGAAATTTAATTTTTTATTTTGAAGACGTACACGTCTTCGTTCGGCTTCTTCATGAAATATTCTTCACGTGCCAATTTTTCGAGTTCGAAGTTTTTTGCGTTAATGGCTTGAAGTTGTTCCTTGGCGCGTTGATTTTCTTTTTCAACTTGAACGGCTTGGTCGCGCAGTTTGTGCAGTTCCCATCGAGATGAGATAATGAAAGGAATATCGATATTGTTTATGAAAAGATTGTAAACCACGAACAACGCTAGCGTAAGTAGGTAGCGGTTTTTGAAGACGAGCAAGATCTTTTTCATGAGTCTAATTTCGTGAATTTGTTCGAATCATTCGCAATCGTTTCAGCATGTTTCACACAGGACAGTGTTATTTTAGCGGCCCATGAGGTATTTCAACGAGCAACTGGTTACAGACCTTGAATTTCAAGATATTCGTAGTGTGCTGTCTTCCTTCGCGAAGCAGCCAACGGCTGCTGCTGCGTTGTTGGAACTTTCACCTTATGGAAATTTCGATTTGTGGAAATGGACGCTTGAGATTACACACGAGCTCAAGACCCTTCTGCAAAACGACATCGCCATTCCAGCTTTGGATTTCAAAGAGTTTGGCGAAGAGTTGAAATTGCTTCGTGTGAAAGATGCGGTGTTGGCTGAAGAGAGCTTTGCAAAGATTCTTCAAGGCATTCGAATCATCGGTTTGTTGAAGAAAATTCCTGAAGAAGTTAGAACTTCTGTGCCACGCCTAAATCAACTGATTCAGAGCTGCGAATACACCGATGAGATTGAGATTGAAATTCTGAAAATATTCGATGCGAAGTGGTTGGTTCGCGATGAAGCTTCGCATGAGCTTTCCGTTATTCGTCAAGAAATTGTTTCCACGCGAAGAGAAATCTCGAAGAACTTCATGCGGGTTATGAAAGACTGTCAAGGAAAGGGATTTCTTGGTGATACGGGTGAATCTTATTTATTAGACCGAAGGGTGTTGAGTGTATTAAGCGCATACAAGCGAAAAGTTCCCGGAAATGTTTTGGGGACAAGCAAGACAGGTGTTTTAACTTACATAGAGCCGGGAGTGAATACGCTTTTGAATTCGCAATTGGAAATGCTTTTCGGCGATGAACGTGCAGAGATCCGGAAGATTCTTCAACGACTCACACGCTACTTATCGGGACACGCAGTTATGTTGAAGTCTGTATTAGATACACTTCTTCAACTCGATAATATTCAATCGCGCGTTCGATTGGCCATTCTCATGGATGCGCATAAGGTTCAGTTCGTTTCAGAGCCAACGGTGAAGTTGAACAAGGCTTTTCATCCTCTGCTTTTGTTGAAGAATGCCGAGCGAGGAAAAAAGACCATTCCGCAATCGTTGGAGTTAAACAGTCAGCAGCGCATGATGGTTATATCGGGCCCGAATGCTGGAGGGAAAAGTATAACCTTAAAAACGGTCGGACTTATTCAGCTCATGTGGGAATGCGCGCTGCTTGTGCCCGCGGAAGAGTCGAGTGTATTGAGTCGGTTCGATTGCATACTTACAGATATTGGCGACAATCAGAGTATTGAGAATCAGCTTTCAACTTATTCGTATCGCCTAAAGCGCATGAAGTTTTTCTTGGATTCAGCGAATAGAAGATCACTGATTTTGTTAGATGAATTCGGAACGGGATCAGATCCTGAATTGGGTGGTGCTTTGGCTGAAGTGTTTTTTGAAGAATTGTATGCGCGCAAATCTTTTGGCGTGATTACCACGCACTTTTCACCCATTAAAATTAAGGCTTCGCAACTGCGAAATGCAGTGAATGGATGTATGCTTTTCAATACCGAAACGCTTGAGCCGACGTACATCTTAAGTGTTGGTGAACCGGGTTCTTCGTTCACCTTCGAGGTGGCGAAGATGAATGGAATTCCGGAAGATTTGTTGGATCGCGCGAAGAAGAAATTGAGCAAGCAGAAAATTGAAATGGACGGTTTGCTTTCAGATTTACAAAGACAGAAATCTGAATTGGAGCAAGGGATATCTGAAGCGAATAAACGAGAGGTGAGTGCAAGAAAAGAGGAACAATCTTTTCAATCTAAATTGGAAAAGCTTCAAGATAAATTAGACAAGCAGCATGTGACTTCCGAAAGAAATAACAAGTATATTATTTTAGGAAAGAAGGCCGATCAGCTGGTAGAGAAATTCAATCTTCGAGCGAAGAACAAAGATGTTTTAGAAGAGTTGAAAAAGTTTGTTGCGGTTGAAAAAACTATGCGCGACGAAGCTCGAAAAAAGAAAAAAGTTCAGACGGAATCGAAGGTGAAGACAGAGAAGAAAGAAAAAGTAATTCAAGATCGAAAGAAGATGATTCCCGGAGCAACCGTTCGTCTCGAAAAAACGCAACAAGTAGGAGAGATTTTGGAAGTAATAGGGGAGACAGCGACCGTCGCCTTTGGTGTGTTTAAAACGAAAGTAGAGTTAGGAAAACTGTTGTTGATTCGTTAGTTCTTCGGAGCTAGATTCAGTGCTTTTCCGAGTTCAATCATGTGAGCAAATGCCTCTTCAAAATTGTTCTGAATTTTCCCGTCGAGGATAGCGTCTTTAATTGCATTTTTTATTTCACCCACTTCCTTACAAGGTTTCAGACCAAAAGTTTCCATAACTAATTCGCCACTCACAGGAGGCTGGAAATTTCGAACACGGTCCTTCTCTTCCAGCTCGATCAATTTCAACTTCACTTTTTCGTAATTCGCTAAATAGCGTTTCACTTTCGTTTCATTTTTCGAAGTAATGTCAGCTTGACACAACAACATCAAATCATCAATATCATCACCGGCTTCAAATAGTAATCTTCGAACTGCTGAATCTGAAATTTCATCTTTAGTCAATGCGATAGGGCGCAGGTGAAGAGCCACAAGTTTCTGCACGAATTTCATTTGATGATCTAGCGGTAGCTTTAGACGTTGAAAAATTTTTGGGACCCAACGCGCTCCAACATCTTCATGTCCGTGGAAGGTCCAGCCAATTCCTTCCTCAAATCTCTTGGTGTGTGGCTTCGCAATGTCGTGCAAAATGGCACCCCACAGTAACCAGAGGTTATTTGTATTTACACGCAAATTGTCGACCACTTCTAGCGTGTGATAGAAATTATCTTTGTGCGCGTAGTTGTTTTTCTTTTCAACGCCATGAAGCTTGACCATTTCAGGAAAAAACTGATGAAGCAATTCTGTATCGAATAAAAGTTTTAATCCAACAGAAGGTTTCTTGGAAAGAAGAATCTTGTTGAATTCAACCATTGTCCTTTCCACACTCACGATTTCTAATCGCGCTGCATTTTCTTTTATGGCCTGTAGACTTTTCTCTTCAATGGTGAAATTAAGTTGCGCTGCGAAGCGAATGGCGCGCATCATGCGCAAAGGGTCGTCGCTGTAGGTTATGGCGGGTTCAAGAGGCGTGCGGAGAATTTTATTTTCAAGATCGAGCAATCCGTTGAACGGATCAACAAGTTCTCCGAACGTCTCTTCTTGCAGAGAGAGCGCCATAGCATTCACCGTGAAGTCTCTGCGCATTTGGTCGTCTTCCAGACTTCCTTTTTCGACATCGGGTTTTCGGCTTGTTAAACGATACGATTCTTTTCTTGCGGAAACGAATTCAACCTCGCTTCCTTTATAAATAAAATGAGCGGTTCCGAAATTCGCAAAAATGGATACACGCTTCACATTTAGTAATTCAGCTGTGCGGTTGGCAAGTGCTGGTCCGTCGCCGCTGGTAACAATGTCAATGTCTTTGTTTAGACGTTTGAGCATAAGATCACGCACATAACCGCCAATGACAAAAGCCTCAGCATGCTGCTCTGCGGCCGCTTGTTGAACGGCTCGAAAGACGGTTTTTTTTAGATGACGACTAAAGTTCATATGCGGCGCAAAGGTACTTTTCAAAACGAGGAAATAGAAATATTTGTTTTTGGGCTTAAAAAATCATTGAATGGACAACTAATTGAATGGCTTTTCGGTCTTACATTGCATACGCTAAAAATGATTGAAATGAAAAAACTCGTAACCTTTTTAATGTTTGTTATGATTTGCGGTGCTCAAGCATTCACGCAAAATGCCCAAGTTTATTTTAGTTCAACCACTGACTTTACTCTGCTGGATGAAGGATTTCACCCCGTTAAATTTCAATTAACGAACGGTTCCAATGCGAACGTGGCAGGTCTGTTAGAATACGCTCAGAAAAATCCTAAATATTTTTTAGTTGAAGTAGACGGAAATGAATTGACTTTAAAATTTGTTCAAGGCGTTCATTGGAGTGTGTGGATGAAGGTTTTTGGTGCCATGGGTGTAACCCAAATTGAAATTCGTGAAACGAATCAAAACATCGTTGTGGAACCCATGGAATTTCTCCGTTATTTCCACCTGATTAATCAATAATTTTTTACAGAAAATTCTTCATATGAGAGCCCTTTATCTGTTCCTTTTTTTATTTTTTGTTTCATTCTCTGCGAATGCGCAAATTCTCTCTTGCCCAACGTGCTCTGGGTCTTCTCCCACAAGCTACACGAATTGTCAACCGAACAACACTGTGTTTTTTGTTTGCGCTGGGAATACTGCCGAATTGGTTGCAACAGGTCCGCCAAGTCCTTCTGGTTTATATAATTACACATGGCAGTTTTTTAACCAAAGCACTAATTCTTGGATTTTTCCATTTTCGGGTCCTCAGAGTCTTCCGGGAGTTGTTCCTGGAGGATATCGCGTTGTTGTTAGGGATGGTGTTTCAGGAGAATTTTTAGGCTCAGATGTGGCTTGGGTGTCTGAAGTGACTACACCAACTTCTGTTGATGTAGCTGCTATTCCTGCCGGATGTAGTGGAAACTTGAACCTTTCTGCAGCGGTGAACGCTGGTTCTGCAACACCTTACTTTAATTCTCCACCGGATTTGTCCTCTCCCGTCATCTTTGGCCCGACAACGAGTATTAGTATGTGTATTACAGGAACTCATCAATGGAATGGAGACTTATCTTTCAGGCTTGTGCCCCCAGCATCATGCGGAGTTCCAAATGTGATTTTAAGTGTAACTGGAACTTGCCCAAATATTAACAGTGGAGATAATTTTACCAATCTCTGTTTTACGAACCAAAGCACAGCATCATTTAGTAATTGCTCAATTATCAATAATATGACGGGAAATTTCGGTGCTTATGGAGCGGGAGCGGGCACACCCATTGCCTGGTCATCTCTCAATGGGTGCGACGTTACACAGGGCCCATGGACTTTGCGTGTTATCGATTGTTATGAATTCGATGTTGGAACTATTTTGCCTTCAACGACTTTGTGCATTACCGGCACAAACGCCGCGGGTGTGCCCACAACAATTACTTTTGCCCCAAGCGGAACAACGAACATTAATGATGCATTCTTCGGTTGCACAGCGACCAACGTGCCATTGAACTTGGTTCCATTGACGCAGCTTCCAATGAATCTTAATTATAATTGGACCGCTAATCCAGCTGGACCAGTCATCTCGGTTGCTTCAGGAATTGTACCGCCTTCAGGAATTGTCACAGCTACTGTTCCTGCTCCAACTCAGGACACGCAATTCACCTTGTCGATTTCTGGTATGCAGGCTAACGCCAATTGCGGTGGTAACACCAGCGACACTGAGTTATATGACAATCTATCAAGCGCGTCAGTTACTATTCAAAATCCGGGTGCCCTTTGTACAAATTCAAGCCCAGTTACTTTAACACCTTCAATTACCGGAGGAACCTGGACGGGCACTGGCGTGAATGCCGCAACAGGCGTATTTAATCCAACATCAGCAGGCGTTGGAAGCTGGAACATTAGTTATTCCGTAGGTGGTGGCTCTTGTTCAAGCACAGGATCAACAACCATTCAAGTTCAAGCTGCTGCTCCTTCTGTGATTACTGCGCCAACGACGCTTTGTTCAGATGCAAGTGCTGTAACATTAACAGCAAACAATGCAGGAGGAACTTGGAGTGGAACGGGAGTAAACGCATCCGGTCTATTTACTCCTACAGGAGCTGTGGGCACTCAAACAATCACTTATACTCCAGCAGCAGGACAGTGTTATTCGGCTGGAACAGCCAATATTCAAGTCATACAAACCCCAACGGTATCCATTACCGATGTTGCACCCGTCTGCTCAACTTCGCCCGCATTTACATTGGTAAGTTCATTAGAGGGAGTTACTTGGAGTGGCACCGGAGTGAATCCTGCTACGGGCTTATTCACTCCAACAGCTGCTGGTATATTCACAATTACCGCCACTGCTTCTGGATCTTGCGCAGCAACTGACAATACCATTGTAGATGTAGTTTCACCGGCAACAATAACACTTTCAGGGCCAGCTCAAGTGTGTGTTTCTTCCGGACCAGTGAATTATTTTTCGAATCAGGCAGGAGGTGTTTGGTCTGGATTACCTGCTGTTTCAGCGGATGGAGCATTCTCTCCGAATGTTGCAGGTGTAGGCGGTCCGTATAACCTAGTGTATACCATGAGTGATGTTTGCGCGTCTTCGGAAACAATTCCGGTGGAGGTGTTAGAGCAATTATATGTGAGTATCAATGACAATACTTCTCAGCTATGTTCGAATGGGAGTCCAATTTTATTAACTGCCAATATACCCGGCGGCACTTGGTCCGGAATAGGAGTGGATCCGTCAACTGGCTCTTTCAATCCAAATGTGTCGGGAGCTGGTGATATTTCTATTATTTATTCAATCGGTGGGTTATGCCCGAATTCAGATTACACAACAGTTACAGTTGTTGGGGCTCCTGCTGTTGATATCACACAAGCGGCCCCATTTTGTTTGAATTCATTGAATACTACTTTAACCGCAAGTCCGATTGGGGGAACATGGGCAGGAACGGGAATACTAGACCCGGTGACGGGTTCGTTCTCTCCAAGCACAGCAGGGGTTGGTACAACTGCAATCACATATACATACTCCTCTTCAACTTGCACGGTAACTTCAACAAGCGATGTAGTGGTGAATCCGCTTCCAACAGTATTTGCCGGAGATGATGAAACTATTTGCTTTGGTTCATTTGTAGGTTTGCAAGCAACCGGCGCTTCAACATATCAGTGGAGTATTAACGGTGGTGCTGCTGCAGGACTGAACAATTCTGTCATTTCGAATCCGCAAGCATCGCCATCGGCAACCACGTTATACAGCGTCTTGGGTGTCGATGCGAACGGTTGCACCAGCGTAGATCAAGTTCAAGTTGCGGTGACTCCTCTTCCAATAGTGAACGCAGGATCAAACCTTTCGATTTGTCCGGGCATACCAACAACGCTTGGGGTATCAGGAGCTTCAACATATACTTGGACGCCTTCAACCGGATTAACAGGCGCGAACACAGCAACGCCAGCAGCGAATCCAGCTTCAACACAAACCTATACGGTGACGGGCACAGACGCGAATGGATGTCAGAATACGGATCAAGTGACGGTTACTGTTTTTCCACAGCCTAATGTAATTGCGGGCGCTACTTCTCCAATCATCGAATGTCAAACAGCTCAATTAACCGCCGGTGGGCTGGTTTCTTACAATTGGGTGAATACGGCAGGTCCAGATGCTACCATTGCTACACCGAACGCCGCTATTACTGATGTTACTCCGCTTGCAAATGCTACGTATACGGTTACAGGATTAGATGCAAACGGTTGCGCAGGAAGTGCAACAATTTCAGTTGTTGTGAATCCGATTACAGTTTCTATCTTGAATGCCACCGCGGTCAATCCTTCCACGTTCGCTTTCGACATCACTTCCAATGCTACAAACTTCGATTGGGATTTTTATTCAGATGGAACGACCGATGCTTCAACCACTTCAACCAACATTCAAAATACATATCAGACAGGGCCAACTCCTCCGCTCGATTATATCGTTACAACAGTGACAGCAAGTATTGGCAATTGTGAATCTCAGGATACCATTCATGTGTTCATTGACAATACACTTTTGGAATGGCCGAACATTGTGATTGCAGATGGCGACGGAATGAACGACGTGTTGAGTTTCCTTTCGCAAGATCCAACGTTGCAGCCGAACTGGCAGTCGATTACAGCGGTTCCAACCATTACGAATTTCAAGGTGGAAATATTTAATCGTTGGGGGAAGAAAGTCGGTGAAGTGAATGACCCAACGGGTTCATGGGATCCAAAAGAGTTTGGTGCTGGAGTTTATTTCTACGTTGTGTCTTACAGCAAACGATCCACAGGAATGAGTGCCGAAGAAATTCAGGTAGAACAAGCTGTTGAAGTTTTCGTGAAGTAATTCGAAAGAATTACTTGGCTGAAGCACGCTTTAACTTATCGTTGATTGCGCGACCTAGATTTTCATTTGGAAGAAATTCTGCAAGAATAACTTCGATATTCATTTGATCGAGCTCGCGCAGGTAGGCGAATAGATTCGAGGCAGCTTCTGTGAAACTTCCTTTTTTACTAAGAATGCGTTGTGATTCAATCTGAAAATCTTCCTTGAAACTGAGGATTCCAATTTTCTGTGATGAGAAGGAATGCATCAGTTCACGAATGTTTCCAACGAAGACAGGTTTTCGCGGAGCATAATGACTGGTAAGCATTCCAGGCGCTGCGGGTGAACTGGACGAATGTTGTTGAATGCGAATATTTGAAGTGAAAGGTTGAAGGTCTTCCACTGAAATTCCACCCAAACGAAGAATTTCTATTTTGTTATCTTGAACACGCAAGACAGTGGATTCAATTCCCACTGAGCAATTTCCGCCATTCAAAATATACGGAATCTTTTCGCCCAATTGATCCTCTACATGTTGCGCGCTTGTCGGACTAATGTATCCAAACGGATTCGCACTGGGCGCCGCAAGCGGAAAGGGTAAGCTTTTTAAAAGTTCTAAAGTTGTGGCGTGATTCGGAATTCGAATTCCAACTTCATTTAATCCTGATGTTGTTAAATCTGGAATGCATGATTTTTTCGGAAGCAGGACCGTTAATGGGCCGGGCCAAAAATGTTCCATCAGGTTGAAAGCCAATTCAGGAATTTCTTCCACATACAATTCAACATCTGAAATATTCCCAACATGAACAATTAAAGGGTCGAAATGCGGTCTATTTTTCGCTTCGAAAATTTTGGAAACCGCAATTTCACTCAGGGCATTTCCAGCCAAACCATAGACTGTTTCCGTAGGAATAGCAACCACTTCATTTTGAAGAAGCAATTGCTGAGCTATTTTTATTTCAGTGCCAATCATGAATTGCAAAAGTAGGTAATTCAATTTTCTACTATATTTGCACTCGATGGCAAAGAAAATAACCCTGATCAATGGCGGACTGCTGAATATGATCATTCAAAGGTTGTGTCGTCAATTAATCGAAAATCACAAAGACTTTTCTTCGACCATTCTCATCGGACTTCAACCTCGTGGCGTGTTTTTCATGGAACGCATTGTAGAAGAATTTGCTAAATCAGGACATGTTGTCAAGTGGGGAATTGTTGATCCAACGTTTTATCGCGACGATTTTAGAATTCACGACAAGCCGCTTCTGGCCAAGTCTACAGATATGAAGCACAGTGTGGAAGGAATGAATGTGGTCTTAATTGACGACGTCTTGTACACTGGAAGAACCATACGTGCGGGCATGGAAGGTCTAATGGAATATGGAAGGCCGAAGTCTGTTGAATTGCTGGTGCTCATAGATAGAAAGAAGGGAAGGGAAGTGCCTATTGAAGCGACATATGTAGGAAAGGAAGTAGAGAGTTTCGACAATCAACGTGTCAGAGTTATGTGGAAGAGTGAAGGGGAAAAGGAAGATCATGTAATTTTTTTGAACGACTAACATGAAGCTAAGCACCAAACACCTCATTGCCATTGAGCCGCTGAAAAAAGCGGACATTGACTTGATTTTTTCGCAAGCCGACGAGTTCAAAGAAGTATTAAGCAGACCCATTAAGAAGGTTCCTTCTTTAAGAGATATTACAGTAGCCAATTTATTTTTTGAAAACTCAACGAGAACACGATTGAGTTTTGAATTGGCCGAGAAAAGACTAGGTGCAGATGTTGTGAATTTTTCTGCGTCGACCTCCTCTGTCAATAAAGGTGAAACGCTCATAGACACGGTGAACAACATCTTGGCTATGAAAGTAGACATGGTGGTTATGCGTCACGCTTCGCCGGGTGCCTGCCAATTTTTATCTGAAAGAACCAACGCGGTTGTCGTTAATGCGGGAGATGGCACACATGAGCATCCAACTCAGGGCTTACTCGATGCCTTTTCAATCCGAGAAAAATTAGGAGAAGTCAAAGGAAAAAAAGTGGTTATAGTTGGAGACATTACCCACAGTCGCGTTGCCTTAAGCAATATTTATTGCTTGCAGAAATTGGGAGCAGAAGTAATGGTGTGTGGACCAACCACATTAATTCCGAAGCACATAGAATCGCTAGGAGTGAAGGTGGAACACAACCTTCAGCGTGCGCTGGAATGGTGCGATGTGGCGAATATGTTGCGCATTCAACTGGAAAGACAAGATGCTGGAATCCCTTATTTTCCTAGTCTTCGCGAATACACTGAGTTGTTCGGACTTACGCAAGATCGTTTGAACTCCCTCGGAAAGGAAATCGTAATTATGCACCCAGGCCCTATAAATCGGGGTGTTGAGATATCGAGCGAAGTTGCAGATGGCAACAACAGCATAATTCTTAATCAGGTTGAAAATGGCGTAGCCATAAGAATGGCCTCTATCTTTCTTCTTGCTCAAGGGATTAAAAGAGTAAGTTAATTCTTCAAAGTCTTTTTTTGTTTTTCTTTCTAGAAATTAACTAAATTTGGCAAAATGCATTTTATGAATTTTGTTTCAGGTCAAAAAGAAAAGTTAGTTTTCATCACTTCGAATGTAGAGAAGCTCGATGCCATTTATGCTCCAGAGCTTAAATCGGAATTGGTTCTTCAAAACAGAAGCACGCAACGCAACATTATTGTTGACTTGTCGGCTACGAAGTACATTGACTCTTCTGGATTGTCTGCGTTGCTTGTAGGTCAGCGCTTGTGTCGCGATGCGAATGGTACATTCGTTGTTTGCGGATTACAAGAAACAGTTAAAAAATTAATTTCCATTTCTCAGTTGGATTCAGTTTTTAAGATTACTCCAACCCTTAACGAGGCCATTGATTTGGTTTACATGGAAGAAGTTGAACGTGAAATCTAAACCCTTAATATGAATAAACAATTACTTTCAGTCTTAGCTTTTGTAGCACTTTCATTATCTGCTGCAGCTCAGTGTAACTCTACCGATTACGATTGGGCAGGACAAACGTTCGGCGTTAGTCCGAATCCTGCAATAGGTGAAAACTTTGCACCAGGTCTTCAAGGTGTTCCATACAGCGATGTGCTTTATGTAAGAACTCCAAACACTGCTGCAGACATTGATCCAACATATCCAGCGTTGATTACCATTAACACCATTCACTTGGATGCTGTGTTTTACGGAATCGTTTCTCTTGTTGACACCACGTGGGCCGATCTTTCAGGTCTAGGTCTTTCAATTGCTTGTAACAACAACGGTGAATTTCCAGACCCTTGTTTGTTTGGTGCAGACACAGCATATTGTGGAAATATCTCAGGTACCCCAAATCAAGCAGGTATTTTCCCTGTGAAGATTGCTGTAACTGCGAACTTGCTTTTATTCGGTGATGTTCCTTATGAGTTCACAGGTTACACCCTTGACTTCTCTGGAAACAGCGTAAGTGAAGGTGTTACTTTCAACGATGTTGTAAAGGTTTCTCCAAACCCAGCAAACGAATTCACCTTGGTGACTTTCCCAATGGGTTCTAACGAGCAAGCTGAAGTTTCTGTGTACAACACCATGGGTCAATTAGTTTTCTCTGAGAAAACAATGACAACTCCAGGTGCTAACACATACCGCTTGAACACTGCGAACCTTCCTGTAGGAAACTACGTGGCTCGTCTTGTTTCAGGAAAGAATGTTGCAGAGAAGTTGATTCAAGTTCAACACTAATAGACATTATTCACGACCTTTGAAACCGTCTCGTGTTATGCGAGGCGGTTTTCTTTTTTATGCAGTTTCAAATTACCATACTCGGATGTGGCGCAGCAACGCCAACCTCGCGCCACAAGCCAACGGCGCAGGTGGTGAATGTGCACGATAAATATTTTTTGATTGACTGTGGCGAAGGAACACAAATGCAATTGCGAAAGTACAAGGTGAAGATGCAGCGCATTCAAGCCATCTTCATTTCACATTTGCATGGCGATCATTTCTTCGGACTTATCGGGCTTCTGAGTACGTATAATTTATTGGGAAGGAAAACGCCGTTAACGATATACGGTCCTCCCGGTTTGGAAGAAGTGATTCGACTTCAATTCAAAGTTTCAGAATCGTATTTCGATTATGAATTGAACTTTGTGGAAACACAAGACAAAGAAAAGCAACTCATTTTTGAAGACGATACAGTACGCGTTTATTCGTTTCCGTTAAAGCACCGCGTGCCCTGCACCGGTTTTGTATTTGAGGAAAAAGAACGAAAGTTGAACATTGAGAAATGGGCAATCGTTGAATACAAACTTCAGCCTTCAGAAATTTTATTGTTGAAGAAGGGGATTGATGTTGAACGCGAACAGGAAGTGATTCCATTTGGAAAAGTCACCAGTCCTTCTATTCCTATTCGTCGATATGCCTATTGTTCAGACACCGCATACGACGAAAGAATTGTTCCGCATATTTTGAATTCAGATTTGGTTTATCATGAAACCACATTCCTAGCAGAAGATACAGAACGCGCCAAAAAGACCTTTCATTCTACGACCATTCAAGCCGCAACTATTGCGAAAATGTCGGGCGCGAAGAAGTTGGTTGTTGGACATTACAGTAGTCGATACAGCGATGATGAGGTGTTCAAGATTGAAGCACAGACTGTTTTTGCGAATACCGAAATAGCCAACGAGGGCGTTGTTTTCGATCTGTAAAAATCTTTTCTGCTAGTGAGAGTATTTCGTACACTTTCTATATCTTGCAGGTATGAATAAGCAACGATTAAGTTTTTGGCAAATCTGGAACATGAGCTTCGGGTTCATGGGAATTCAATTTGGTTGGGCGCTGCAAATGGCCAACATGAGTTCTATTTACGAATTCTTAGGAGCTAAATCTGGAGAAATCCCCTTGCTTTGGTTAGCTGCGCCGTTGACTGGATTCATTGTTCAACCGATCATTGGATATTTAAGTGACCGCACTTGGCATCCGACTTTCGGAAGAAGAAGACCTTATTTCATGATAGGTGCTATTCTAAGTTCTATTGCCTTGGTCTTAATGCCGAATTGCAGTGAATTATGGATGGCCGCGGGTCTATTGTGGATCTTGGATTCTTCAATTAATATTTCAATGGAACCCTTTCGTGCTTTTGTTGCAGATAATCTACCTGAAGAACAACGCACCTTCGGCTTTAGCATGCAATCTCTTTTTATAGGATTGGGATCTGTTATAGCGAGCGCTTTGCCATGGATCTTCACCAATTGGGTGGGAATGAAAGATGAAATCGGTCACGTCGGAATTCCATCGAATGTCAAATGGAGCTTTTACATTGGTGCAGCCGCATTTTTCCTTTTTGTTCTATATACTGTCATCACCTCAAAAGAGTATCCACCTGCAGAGAAGAAGGCCGGAACTCCAATTGAAAAAAAGAAGGGTGGATTGTTGCACGGATTGAATGAAATACTCGATGCTATTTTGAATATGCCAAAACGGATGAAGCAATTGGCATTGGTACAATTTCTAACATGGCCTGGATTATTCTTAATGTGGTTTTATTACACGCCTGCAGTTGGAGTAGATATTTTCGGAGGGAGCGCCGATAGCGCGGATCCCGCTATAAAGGAATTGTATAAACAAGGGACTGAATTGGCCGGATTGACCTATTCCTTTCAAAATTTAATTACTTTTTCATTTGCAATGCTTCTTCCGTTGTTGGTGAAACCGTTGGGACAGAAAATAACCCATCAATTGTGCTTGAGCATTGGTGGTGCGGGACTAATTGCACTCTCCTTTATTCATGGTGCAGAGAATCAAATTTATTTGTTTGCTGTTATGGGTGCGGTGGGAATAGCCTGGGCGAGCATTCTTTCAATGCCTTATGCCATGCTTGCAGATTGCTTGCCTTCGGACAAGATTGGAGTGTACATGGGGATATTTAATTTCTTCATCGTCCTTCCTGAGATTATTGCCGCGCTAACTTTTGGTTGGATAATGGATACATTCCTCGATAACAATCGGATGTTAGCGGTTTCAATTGGCGGGTGTCTGCTAATTTTAGCTGGAATTTTAACCATGCGCATTAGCGAGACGAAGAACTCTTAGAACTATCTTTGAATTTCTAATTCGAAACGATAGTGGAGCTTGTATCAACTTTTCTTCCAACACAATACGGCGACTTTGAAATTAAGGCGTTCGATAGCGGCAGTGCTGAACTTCCGAACTTGGCTTTAATTCACCCAGAATGCGATAAGTCGTCACCTGTAGTTGTGCGTATTCATTCAGAATGCATGACCGGAGATGTCTTCGGCTCACGCAAATGTGATTGCGGCGATCAGCTGCACGAGGCACTTAAACAATGCGGAGAAGAAAAAGGTGTTTTAATATACTTGCGGCAAGAGGGAAGAGGTATCGGTTTAGTCAATAAACTAAAGGCCTACCAACTGCAAGATAAAGGCATGGATACCGTTGAAGCGAATGAAGCGCTGGGTTTCGATGCCGATTTAAGAACGTTTGATCAAGCAGTAGAAATTTTATTGGAGTTGGAAATTCGTCAAGTAAAGTTGTTGACGAACAATCCGCTGAAGATGGAAGCTCTTCAAGGCATAGGTTTTGTAAGCGTTGAGCGCGTTCCGATTTACGGTGCAGAATTCGATTCGAATAAAAATTATTTGAATACGAAGCGCGAAAAAATGGGACATCAACTTTGATTCTTTCAACATGAATAAAGGCTTATTCATTTTCTTCATTTTCTGTTGTTCGTTTGGAATGCTGCATGCCCAAAATTGCGAGTACACACCGACGAAAAATGTTCAGAAACTATTGGATAAGGCAGCGGATGGAAAAAAGTATCCCAGCGATGAACGTATAGTATTTTTGGAACAAGCATTAGAGCAAGATGCGGAGTGCCTTCCATGTATGCTTCAGTTGGGTGAAATGAAATTCCTTCGCGCAAAGCGTCAAGGTTCAGGTTTCGAGGAAACCATTCGCTTGTATGAAGAACTAAAAGCGAAATGCGAAGAGTATCATTCTGAAATGTATTATTTCTTAGGAGCTATGCACTACGCCAATCAAGCCTACGACGAGGCCACAGAGTCTTTCGAAAAGTTTTTGCGCTTTCCAGATAGTGATCCATCGAAATTTAATTCCAACTACGATAAAAAATACACCGAAGTTCAAGAGGCTTTAATTTCAGTGAAAGCCTACAACAAGATTTTCAACGGAAATAAAGATTATGTTTTCAAACCGAAAAAAGTGACGGGCGTTTCAACGCCAAGCGACGAATATCTTCCCATGATTTCACCCGATGGTGAAATTCTATTCTTCACACGTTTGCTAATTAAGCAGGCCAAAGGTGATTTCACAAGTAAAGAGGTTGAAGAATTTACATGGAGCAAGCGCGTCGACATTAATGCGCAATTCGACAATGGGCTTGCACTTCCTCCGCCATTCAATAAAGGCGGTTCGTACGGTGGAGCAACTCTCTCAATTGACAACAAAGAACTCATTATCGCAAAGTCTAATCCGAATGCGAAAAATGCAAACAACATTGATTTGTTTTTAACGCGATTTGAACTCATCACAAAAGACAATGGAACAATCGGTTATGTATGGAGCGACTGGGTAAGTTTGGGTGAAGGGGTGAATACACCCGACGGTTGGGAAGCGCAGCCTTCATTGAGTGGTGACGGACAAACGCTCATCTTCGCTGCGGTGCGTCCGGAATGCACGAAGGACAATTCAGGAAATTTCAGTCACGATTTATTTATGTCGCGTAAGCAATCCGACGGGACTTGGGGAAAATGTGTTGCACTTCCAGCCTCAATAAATACAAAAGGACAAGAGAAAGCGCCCTTCATTCATAGCGACAGTCACACCATCTATTTTTCAAGCGATGGGCATTTGGGTGTAGGTGGAATGGATTTCTTTTATGCGAAAATGAACGACGACGGAACCTTCACCGAAGTGGAGAACATTGGAACTCCGATCAACGATGAGAATGATCAGATAGGAATTATTGTAAGTAGCGACGGGGAGTTGGCGTATTTCGGAGCGGAGAGATATTTAGGTGAAAAAAGTTATGATATTTTTCAATTCAACATGCCCGAAAAAGCAAAGCCCGAGCGCGTTGCAATTATTAAGGGTGAAGTGAAAGGCGACGACGGTTCTCCAGCGCAAAATGCTTCCGTGACCATTCAATACGCGCAATCAGGTAGTGAAGAGCAAGTGAAGGTAAACAACGATGACGGCACGTATGCCGCCATTGTGCGCACGAACAAGAAAGAAGATGTGGTGTTGAAAGTGGAAGGAGAGAACATTGCGTTCAATGCGCATGTCATTTCGAGAAAGGAAAACGAAGATCCTGCGGCTATTTTGAAATTGAATTTGGAAACGTCTGTCGTTGCAGAAAACAAACCGTTTGTCATTAACGATATTTATTATTCAACCAGCTCAACTTCCATTAACGAAGAATCGAAATTGATTTTAATTCAGTTTGCAGATTACTTGAAGGAACATCCGACGTGGATTATTGAAATTCGCGGACACACCGATAATATTGGAGACGATAAATCGAATGAAACACTATCTTTAGGAAGAGCAAATCAAGTCAAAGATTTTTTGGTTTCGAAAGGAGTGAAGGTGGAGCAACTTTCAGCAAAGGGATTCGGGAAATCGCAACCAGTTGCATCGAACGACACCGAGTCGGGAAGAGCGAAGAACAGAAGAACAGAGTTTGTCATTAAAAAATTATAGCATGCGAGTAGATATTCTTACCATTCTTCCTCGCTTGCTTGACGGTCCTTTTGCCGATTCCATCTTGAATCGCGCACAGAAGAATGGACTGTGTGAAATTCACATTCACAACATTCGCGATTACTCAACAGATAAGCACAAGAGCGTAGACGACTACCAATTTGGTGGCGGAGCGGGAATGGTTATGCTTATACAACCCATTGCAGATTGCATTGATAAGTTGAGGGCCGAGCGCGAATACGACGAGATTATTTATTTAACGCCTGATGGCGATAGACTCAATCAGAGCATGTGCAATACCTTTTCATTGGGAAAGAATTTGCTCATGATATGCGGACATTACAAGGGTATAGATCAACGTTTGCGCGATCATTATGTAACGCGTGAGATATCTATTGGCGATTATGTTTTAAGCGGAGGAGAGTTAGCCGCTGCGGTTTTGGTAGATGCGATAGTGCGATTAATTCCAGGTGTGATGAACGATGAAACGAGTGCATTGACCGATTCCTTTCAAGATAACTTATTGGCACCGCCAGTTTATACAAGGCCTGCAGAATATAACGGTTGGAAGGTTCCAGAGGTTTTGACTTCTGGAAATTTCAAAGTCATTGAAGAATGGCGCATGCAGCAAGCCTTCGAGAAAACAAAAACAAGAAGACCCGACTTGCTATGAGCACGCCACTAGCGGAGAGAATGCGTCCGAAAACATTCGATGAATATGTAGGACAGTCGCATTTGATTGGCAAGGGCGCAGTGTTGCGCAGCATTATTGAAAGCGGACATATTCCAAGTATGATTTTCTGGGGGCCTCCGGGTGTTGGAAAAACAACGCTTGCAAACATCATTGCACAAACTCAACAACGTCCTTTCTTTTCGCTCTCTGCCATCAATAGCGGTGTGAAGGAAATTCGTGAAGTGATAGATCAGGCCGGAAAAGGAGGGCTTTTTCAGAAGAGCGCCATTTTATTCATAGATGAGATTCATCGGTTTTCGAAGAGTCAACAAGATTCTTTGTTAGGTGCAGTGGAGAAGGGAGTTGTAACTCTTATTGGCGCAACAACAGAGAACCCGTCGTTCGAAGTAAACGGTGCGTTGTTGTCGCGCTCGCAGGTGTACACCCTGAATGCGCTCACCAAAGACGAACTCAATCAGTTGCTGGAAGATGTGATTGTTCGCGATGAAGCGCTTCGCGCAAGAAATATTCAATTGGAAGAAACGCAATCGCTGTTGAAATACAGCGGCGGCGATGCTCGCCGATTGTTGAATGTACTTGAGCTAGTCGTAGAATCTATTTCAGAGACGCCTTGCGTAATTAAAAACGAATCCGTAGAGAACGTCATTCAAACGAATGCTGCACGTTACGACAAGACCGGTGAAATGCATTACGATGTTATCTCTGCGTTTATTAAAAGCGTTCGCGGAAGTCATGCGCAAGCAGCTACTTACTATTTAGCGCGCATGATTAAAGGCGGGGAAGACCCGCTATTCATAGCGCGAAGATTGGTCATATTGGCTTCAGAAGATATTGGATTAGCGAATCCGAATGCGCTATTGATTGCGGAAGCAACCTTTCGCGCTGTTCAAAATATAGGCTGGCCTGAAGCACGCATTCCGCTGAGCATGTGCACAGTGTATCTGGCAACCAGCGCGAAAAGCAATTCTGTCTACACCGCTATTGATGCGGCTTTGGCGTTGGTGGAACAGACAGGTGATCTACCTGTTCCGATGCATCTTCGCAATGCACCAACGAAATTAATGAAGGAGTTGGGCTACGGAAAGAACTACGAATACGCACATGCGCACGAAGGGAATTTTGTTCGTCAAGAGTTTCTTCCAGAAGAAGTTGCTTCGACTGATTTCTACATTCCAGGAAACAATCCGAAGGAAGCCGCAATTCTAAAATGGCTTCAAGAACGCTGGGGGACGAATGAATAATAACGCGACACGGAACTTTGGGCTCGACTTATTTCGAGCGTTGGCCATTGTGTTGGTTGTGTTGTCTCACGGAAAATTTTTGTTGAATGGAACGGTCTTGGAGAATTTTCCGTTTGTGAAAATACTCGACGGAGTTGATTTGTTTTTCGTGTTAAGCGGATTTTTAATCGGCGGAATATTGTTACGCACCATGTCTGAAGGGATGAATTGGGGGGACGTAGCACATTTTTGGAAAAGACGTTGGTTGCGCACACTTCCCAATTATTATTTGATCTTACTGTTAAATTTTATTTTCGTTTCTTATGGAATTATATCCGGAGACTTAACTGTTTTCGGTTGGAAGTTTATTGTCTTTCTTCAGAATTTCACGAAGCCGTTGATTGGATTTTTTTGGGAGTCGTGGAGCCTGGCAGTGGAGGAGTGGTTTTATATTTTCACGCCGTTGTTGCTTTGGTTGTTATTGAAGAAATTTAAACTGAAGGTTTCTTTTTTGATTGTTACCCTTGTGCTCATGCTCGGACCGTTGCTCTATCGCGCTTATTCCTTCGATTCAACGCTCGACGATTTTTGGTTCGATGTGAAAGTGCGAAAGGTTGCGCTGATGAGACTTGACGCGATTTCATTCGGATTACTGCTCGCTTGGATTTATTATTTTCATAAGAATCTTTGGGATAAGCGGAAGAAAGCAGCGCTTGTTTTAGGATTGGGAATTGTGTTTTTCTTGTTGAATAACACGGCCTCGAATTCAACTTTTTACAGACAAGTGTTTTATTTCAGCATTACACCATTAGCTATTGCCTTGGTATTGCCATGGGCGGAAGGAATAACATCTTCGTGGAAACGCTTGGTAGCAGCGGTTACGCACATCAGTAAGATTTCCTATTCGATGTATTTAATTAACCTGGCGCTTGTTGCTCAAGTCATCGGACTGAATTTCCCGGTCACAGGAAATGCAGATGGAATTATGAAATACCTTATTTATTGGGGAATAGTGATTAGCGCTTCTTCGCTGCTTTATTATTTGGTAGAGAGGCCGATTTTAAAATGGCGTGACAACGCCTAATACCTCCGGTGATGACCGCGGAGCGGATTAATTGATGTGGTTTGCGATGTTGCGAGCGATAGCAGGGCCTTCGTAAATGAAGCCAGTGTATACCTGAACTAAAGAAGAACCGGCATCTATTTTTTCTTGCGCATCTTGTGAAGTATGAATTCCACCGACACCAATAATTGGAAATGCGCCGTTCGATTTTTGATTTAAATATTGAATGACTTCTGTTGATCTGTTCCGAACAGGCTCTCCACTTAAACCGCCCATTCCGATGTTCTGAATGACATCTGAATTCGTTTGCAAATGCTCCCGAGAGATGGTTGTGTTCGTTGCAATGACTCCAGCAATTTTTGTTTGAAGAACAATTTCAACAATGTCATTCAATTGATCATCTGTTAAATCCGGAGCAATTTTTAAAAAGATTGGACGCGGTTTTGGGAACGTATTATTTGTTTCCGCAAGAGCAGAAAGAATTTTCATTAATGGCTCTTTCTCTTGCAACTCGCGTAAACCTGGTGTATTCGGAGAGCTCACATTAACAACGAAATAATCTACACAATCGTGAAGGGCATTCAAGCAAATTAAATAATCACTTAATGCATCTTCATTCGGAGTGATTTTATTCTTTCCAATATTCCCTCCAACAATAATATTTGATTTTCGTTTTCTCAAACGTACTGCAGCGTCTTCAACCCCACCGTTATTAAATCCCATGCGGTTGATTAAGCCATTGTCCAAAGGAAGACGAAACAATCTGGGCTTATCGTTACCCGGTTGCGCCTTCGGTGTAAGCGTTCCGATTTCCACATGTCCGAACCCTAACAACGCCAACTCATCTATCCAACGCCCATCTTTATCAAATCCCGCAGCCAATCCAACCTTGTTCGGAAATTCAATTCCAGCAACAACAATCTTATTTTCTTTCGCTTTGAAAATTGATTTTAATATCATTTTTCCTCCAGGAATTCTTGAAGAAAATTTCAATAAATCCATGGCCAAGTAATGCGCCTTTTCTGGAGAAAAAAGGAAAAAGAATGGTTTAATCAGAAGCTTATACATGCTGCAAAAATACATCAACTCAACCATCAATCGAAGATTGTCATCAACGCAGTTGTCATCCGCTACGCGGTTTTGGTGAATAACTCTGTTGATATGTGTGAATCTCACTTTCGTCGCAAGGCTTCGTATGCCGTTTATTTTTGATGAAATCGAAAGATTAAAAAATCGTTAAGGCATATGATTACATTTTTTGGAAAAAAGAAAATCTCAGCAGAACGCGCAGCAACCCTGTTCGTGAATACCTTGCTGGATTCAGTGGAAAGTGGATTTTCGGAAGTTGCTGGATTTATCCGCGACTCGCCGGAGTTCGTTAGTACTCCGGAAATTAGTGACGAAGAATACGGTAAATTCTTAATGATTGCGATTGTAGGAAACTTCAATTACTTGAACGAGCATTTCCGCGACGGTGAAGGCGATTTAATTGTTCAGCATTGTATAGATCAGTTCGCACCTGTTTTCGATTTGTCTCCAGTTGCCTTCCAAGCTAAATTGAACGACTACAAGAAGTTCATGGCTCATGTGAATTTCCCTTCGAAGAATATTTTGTACAGTATGTCGAAAGCTGTATTCTTCAAATATGAATTGAATCAATACCAAGACGAGTATTTCAGAAGCATGAATACGCCGAATCCAATTTTCCTAAAAAGCCTAGATGAGGTGATGCGCAATTTTATTTGGGATTGGGAAGCCTTCTGCGACAAGTACAAGGTTCAGTTAGGTACGGCGTAACCGCTTCGCAGATGACACAACACGTTGTGATGACACTTTCAGTGATGACCGCTTCGCGGATGACACTTCGTGATTAACTAATTTTTAATGAAGTACTCTAAGACGGTGTCTTTTCCCGATTTCAAATCATCTAAATTTTGTTGAAGCGAAACATTCGGAAGTATCGGTGTTCGCGAATAACTGAACGTGTTGTTGTAATTGTAGCGAATAGTCGGAACCGAATAAGAAATTCCAGATTCTGAAAGTTGAACAGTGGTGGCGTTGCCCCAAGTGCCGTTCGCAGTGGCGTTGCACGGTGTTCCGATAAGTATTGCTCTGTGATTGCTCTGAAGCAATTGCGCGAAATCGCATGCCGCAGAGACTGTATTTCCATTCATAAAAACGGCCATCTTTCCTGTGTAGACATGTTCTTTGCGCTGACGCTGAGGGATACTGAAAAATGCGGTGTCTGATTCTTCCAAGGGCGTTTGACTCAACAAGTAGTATTGGTACATATCTTCATTCCGCTTGAATCTTTTTTCAGTCGACTTTGGGAAATGTTTCATTCTGAAATTAGAAACAATCTGATACGAATAGTCACTCGATTTCCAAATGATATTGCTCGGTGTATTCAATCCATTAGGCATTAGAAACGAGCAGAGGTATTCAACCATGGAACTTGATCCCCCCGGATTGTCGCGCACATCAATGGCAATTTCACGAATGCCCAACTCACGGGTGGCTTGAAAGAACTTTCTAATTTTCTTGACGTCGTTTTGAAATGGACGCGAAGAAAACGAATGCACCTTTAAAACCGCTTTTCCGTCATTCAAATAAAAAGTAGCTTCAACATTTTTTTTATTCGATTTGAAATGTTCTCGTCGAATTTTTTGAAGTTCTCTAGGACTTACAAGTCTCAAAGTCATACTATCTAGCTTTCCTGCATTCTGAAATACGATTGTTTCAAGGTCACCTTCTTGCTGCGAAGGATTAGCAAAGAACTGCGAAGGGGTGTAGTAATAAGGTGCGGCTTCATTGCTGGCATTCATGGCCTGTCCTTCGTCAACGCTCCATTGTTTCGCCAAAGCATGCAATTCCATCATCGATAATTTTCCAACGGAAATAATCTCGCTTCCAACAGGAGGTCCGTTGATGTAATCTTTTTCAACATAAAATTTTCCGTCAATGGGTTGAATGAACAAAGGCAAAAAGCCAGAGTCGTATCCGCACGATTCGAACAGAAGTCGAAAGACATGCGTCTGCAAATGCGAGTCTTCAACGACACGAATAAATCGATTTAAATTTTGAGCATGTTGAATCATTGTTCTGTCTTCAGAATAATAGTCAAACGCTTTTTTGTAAGCTTCGCCAAATGCCTCCTTTCCGCAATAGGCGAATGGATCTGGATGAACAGTTAAAAGTTTTTCTTCGAGTTCAATAAGATCATCAACTAAATAATCTTTGCAAATGCGTTCAAGATTTCGTTCACAGCGATAATACGCCTTTGAATTCGGATTGAAGCACGTGTCGGATTGAGCAGATACTTGAATAGCCGCCAAAGTAAAAAGTAACAAAAGAAGTTTACGCACTTACTCGTCGTTGCGTTTTTTAACCATGGTTAAGATTGTTGCTAACGCTACAGTCTCTCCGGTTTCATCATAAACATCAACCAAGAACTTCACAATTCCTTTTGGAATATCGTCCTCACTGCGTTTCTCTTGAGCAATCTTTTCCTTCACGGTAAAACGAACCGCGATGGTCATTCCCGGATAAACAGGCTTCGTGAAGCGCGCTTCATCAATTCCATAGTTCAACAAGACTGGACCTTTCTTCGGGTCAACGAACAATCCTGCTGCTTTCGATAAAACGAAATATCCGTGAGCCACTCGACGCTCGAAGATGGTTCCTTCCAAAGAGGTAGCGTCCATGTGCGCGTAGAAATTATCGCCACTCACATTCGCGAAATTTACAATGTCTGATTCTGAAACCGTGTGCTTGTGCGTGAAGACAGTGTCTCCAACAACAAGGTCTTCGAAATGCTGACGGAACAAGTGCGGTTGCGCTTCAGCTTGTTCTCCGCCTTGCTGGTAAACTCCGGTAATGGCTGTCAACATAGTTGGCGATCCTTGAATAGCCGTGCGTTGCAAGTAGTGCATCACACCACGTTTTCCACCCATTTCTTCTCCACCTCCAGCGCGACCCGGTCCTCCGTGAACAAGCATAGGCATTGGGCTTCCATGACCGGTGCTTTCTTTCGCGCTCGCTCTGTTCAAGACTAAAATTCTTCCGTGATGCGTTGCTGCATTCAAAACGAAATCGCGAGCAATGGCTGTGTCGTTCGTGGTAATGCTACACACCAAACTTCCTTTTCCTAATTTAGAAAGAGCCACGGCTTCTTCAGTCGTTGAATAAGGCATAAGGGTAGCGATAGGGCCGAAGGCTTCCACGCTGTGCGAGCTTAATCTTTCGAAAGGTTTGTTGTTCAGTAACAACGTTGGCGACATGAATGCACCTTTCGAATCTTCTGCTTCAATAAGGTTAATCGCATCGTTTCCGAATACAACTTCACTTTCTTTTTTCAATTCATTCAACGCGGCAAGAACGTCTTCGCGCTGAGCCATTCCAGCCAACGATCCCATGCGAACTTTTTCGTTGCGCGGATCACCAATAGCCGTTTGTCCAAGGGCTTTCACAAGCGCGTCTTGAACGTCTGACAAATATTTTTCAGGAACTAAAATTCGTCTTACTGCAGTACATTTCTGTCCGCACTTTACCGTAATTTCTTTGCGAACTTCCTTCACGAACAAATCAAATTCTTCTGTGCCAGGCGCTGCGTCAAGCCCTAGAATGGCGGCGTTCAACGAGTCAGCTTCCATATTGAACGGAATAGATTGGTCTAATAATCTAGGGTGTTGTTTCAACATTTTTCCGGTTAAAGCAGAGCCGGTGAAGGTTACCACGTCTTGCATTTCCAAATGATCGAAAATGCCGTTGGCACTTCCGCAGATCAATTGCAAAGCACCTTCCGGAAGAA
>CANKYR010000014.1 GCA_947488195.1 Flavobacteriales bacterium | reverse complement strand
ATCGTCCATATTCATTCCTCCGCCATAGCCTTGTCCACCTCCATCTCCGCCCATTCCGGCGTGACCGAACTGATCATAGCGCTGACGTTTTTGATTATCACTTAACACCTCATAAGCCTCGGCAGCTTCTTTGAATTTCTCTTCCGCCGAACTGTCGTCAGGGTTTTTATCGGGGTGGAATTGAATAGCCAATTTGCGATAGGCCTTTTTAATATCAGCCTCGTTCGCACTTCGTGCAATACCCAATACGTCGTAGAAATCTTTCTTAGCCATAATTATTTTCCTACCACTACTTTGGCGTAGCGTATTACATTATCGTTTAACAAATAGCCCTTCTCCATGGTGTCTATTACTGTGTTCTTTTGCTCTTCCGTAGGAGCAGGAAACTCTGTAATAGCCTCATGAAAATCGACATTGAAAGGAAGACCGTTGCTTTCCATCGGCTTCAGTCCTTTCTTCTCCAATTCACCAACAAGCTTTCCGTAGATTAAGGAAAATCCTTCCTTAACTGCAGTCATATCTTCACTCGTCTCATTCGCCTTCATGGCCAATTCGAAAACATCTAATACTGGAAGTAAACCACTTATGACATCGCGCGAAGCGTTGCTGAGCAATTCAATTCTTTCACGATTCTTTTGTTTTCTGAAATTATCGAAATCGGCGGTTAAGCGCATATACTTGTCCTTCCACTCTGCTGTTACTTGTTCTGCTGTCGGTTCTGCTGGATTCTCTGAAGTTGTCTCCGCTGCAGTCTCCTCAACAGGAGCCTCGTTCACTTCGTTATTATCCAATTCTTGTGACTGATTGTCATTCAATTCTTCTGTCATAGCCTAAAATTTTATGTATTCACCTTTTGACAATCGTTGAGCCAAGCCAAAAAGAGCGACAGGCTGTCAGAAAACAAAACGGGCCGAATGTCATTCGGCCCGCAAAGATAACTTATATCGTTAGATCAATTGAACGAAGAAACGTACTTGTCCAATTCCATGTCTAAAGCTGGTCCGCGAAGGTTTTTCGCGACAATAATTCCATTTTCATCAATTAACACACTTGAAGGAATGCTTGAGATTCCGTAAAGTTGTCCGGCAGCATTGGCCCAGCCTTTCATATCACACACGTGGTTCTTCCACAACAATCCGTCTTTTGCAATGGCCTCTTCCCAAGCAGTCTTGTTTTGATCGAAGCTAACTGAAAAGATTTCGAAACCTTTTGCTGTTTTAAATTTAGCCTTACTGTATTTGTTGTAGGCAGCTACAACATTCGGATTTTCTCTTCGGCAAGGTCCGCACCAAGAAGCCCAAAAATCGATTAAAACCAATTTTCCTCTTAGAGAAGAAAGCTTCAAGTCTTTTCCGTCAACTCCTTTCATAACAATGTTTGGAGCCTCGTCGCCGATTTCCAAACCAATTTTAGCAGTTGTTGGAACTGCATTTTTATCGTTTACCGAAGTAAAACTGAACATCACTGCGACCATAAGAAGCAAGGTGAAAGGGACAAGATTTTTTTTCATAGTTGTTGAATTCATTTCAAATATAAATCAGTATGTCACACACAAGCCAAAGTTCTTGCCAAAGAGTTTTTTACACTCTTTTGATATCGGCGCCCAATGCTTGAAGACGTGCTTCAATGTCCTGATAACCGCGATCGATCTGCTCAATGTTCTGAATCGTTGACTTTCCTTTCGCGCTCAAAGCTGCAATTAGCAAGGAAACCCCCGCTCGAATATCGGGAGAAGACATGGTTACGCCTTTCAATGAAGACTTACGATCTAATCCAATAACAGTCGCTCTGTGGGGATCGCATAAAATAATTTGCGCACCCATATCAATGAGCTTGTCCACGAAGAACAAGCGGCTTTCGAACATTTTCTGATGAATAAGAACAGAACCTCTCGCCTGAGTAGCTGTTACCAGAGCGATAGAAATTAAGTCAGGCGTGAATCCCGGCCAAGGCGCATCGCTGATGGTCATGATTGAACCATCGATAAACGTATCAATCTCATACGAGTCTTGCGCTGGAATGTGAAGATCATCTCCATTCACCAGATCAACTTGAATACCCATGCGACGGAACATTTCAGGAATAATTCCCAAATCGTTGTATGAAACATCTTTAATCAAAATGTCTCCCTTCGTCATAGCCGCCATTCCAATGAAAGAACCTATTTCAATCATATCTGGAAGACATCTGTGCTCGGTTCCTCCTAATTTTTCAACCCCTTCAATGATGAGTAAGTTCGAACCAATACCCGAAATTTTTCCGCCCATACGATTGATCATCTTGCACAGCTGCTGCAAATAAGGTTCGCAAGCGGCATTGTAAATTGAAGTTGTTCCCTCTGCTAAAGCCGCAGCCATAACAATGTTCGCAGTTCCTGTTACTGAAGCCTCATCGAGCAGCATGTACGCGCCCTTCAATCGGTTTGAAGTAACTGAATAAAAATGATTCACCGCATCATAAACGAATGTTGCACCCAAATTCTGGAATCCTGTAAAGTGAGTGTCTAATCGACGTCTACCAATTTTATCTCCGCCTGGTTTCGGTATATAACCCTGTCCAAATCTTCCAAGCATTGGACCCACCAGCATGATTGAACCGCGAAGAGCAGCAGCCTTCTTCTTGTAATCCTCTGTTGTTAAATACTCGAGATTTACATCGTCGGAAATGAATTTAAATTCGCCTTTTGCCAACTTTTCCACCTTCACTCCAATGTCTTGAAGCAAATCAATCAACTTCAACACATCAATAATTTCTGGGATATTGCGAATAATTACAGGCTCCGCAGTAAGCAGAACAGCAGATATTATCTGTAAAGCCTCATTCTTCGCGCCTTGCGGAATTACAGTTCCTTTTAGGGCATTGCCCCCAACAATTTCAAAAGCCGACATATCTCTTAATTTTCTTCGAAGAAAACGCGAAACTCCCTATTCCCGAAGCCTGAAATTCAAAATTATCAACGTAGGACAATGGATTACGCAAAGTGTAGTCTATTTTTGAAATGACTTATGATCAGAAGAATTTTCGCCCTTTGCATACTTATGGCCCTTAACCAACTGACTAACGCTCAAGACTGGGCCAATCTCAACTATTATAGAGATGCTAATACATTGCTTGAAAACCCTTTAGAAAATGAAGACCGTGTGGTATTCATGGGGAATTCCATTACTGAGTTTTGGAAAGATGTTCACCCCGAATTTTTTGTTGGAAAAACATACGTGAATAGAGGAATTGGTGGACAAACCACTTCTCAAATGCTTCTTCGTTTTCGTGCAGATGTTGTTAACCTTCACCCAAAAGTGGTGGTGTTTCTCGGCGGAACCAATGACATTGCAGGAAATACGGGCAAAGTGTCACTCGATATGATTGAAGATAATATTTTCTCCATGATTGAATTGGCCAAGTTGAATGACATCTCGGTTATCTTATGCTCTGTTCTGCCTGTTTTCGATTACCCTTGGAGCCCAGGCAAAGAACCCGCAGAAAAAATTATTGAGTTGAACAATGCCCTTAAATTCTATGCAGAAACACATGATGTAACCTTCGTGGATTTTCACACACCCATGAAAGATGAACGCAATGGATTGCGCATTGAATTGGGCGAAGACGGTGTGCATCCGAATGTTGCAGGATATCTCTTAATGGAACCTTTAATTGAAGCGGCTATCGCTGCAGAACTTCAAAAAATTAAAAGCAAACAGAATTAGTATCTTTATAAAATGAAAGAAATAGCTTTAATTTTCACAACCTTCTTCATTTCAAATTTCACTTGGTCGCAAATCGTCATCAATGAAGGCAGCAACAAGAACTATCAAACCATTGCCGATGAAGACGGTGAATACGAAGATTGGATTGAGTTGTATAACGCAGGAACATCAGCAGTTGATTTGTTCGGATATTCCTTAACAGACAATTCCAACGAACCCGCACAATGGGTTTTCCCACATTACAACTTAAATCCTGGTGCATTTTTAATTGTGTTCTGCAGCGATAAAAATAGATTTACAACGACCCCTTTCACCACTGCAATAAATTCGGGGTCTTTCACTCCGGTAGTCGGCTGGAACACCCACATTTTCACTACCCCATTTCAATGGGATGGCCTTTCGAGTATTGCCATTAATGTTTGTTCATACAGCAACACGGGATACATTTCCAACTCCTCTTTCATGCAAACAGCTACGGCATACGGCTCAACCACCTACAGCTTTAACGACGGGAGCGAGGGCTCATGTTCATACAGTCAAGGAACTCTTGCGTTCCAACGGCCGAACATGAAATTAAATGGCATAACCATAGGCACCGGAACCATTCAAAATGGCTATACCGACTACCCTGCGCCTTATGGAAATTGGTATTGGAGCGCTCGCAATCAAATGCTTATTCCCGCAGTTGAGCTAACTGCCGCTGGGCTTTCAGCTGGACCTATTACTTCTCTTGGTTTTCAGGTAGCGGCTACAGAGGCAGTGAATTATACTTATGTGGAATTAGCATTGAAAAATGTTTCGGAAACGGCCATGAGTTCTGACTTTATTACAAGCGCTGGAAATCAATTTCATACGAATTTCAAAATTTCAGGATCCGGCGACACGTTGTTTTTATTCAATCCTGCTCAAAACCTTGAAAACAGTTTAATTATAAAATGTCAAACTGTAGACATGAGCATTGGCCGCTACCCCAACGGATCCAACTCAAACTCTCTTTTCAATACTCCAACACCTGAAGCAAGCAACAACGGAGCGCCTTCATTGGGGAATGCAATTGCTCCTTTGTTCGACCACAACCCTGGTATATACGCTGCGCCATTTTCTGTTTCCATTCTAGACTTAAACACGGCTCCTTCCACCATTCGATACACGACAGACGGAAGCGATCCTGATTTTAACTCTCCTATCTATGATGGTACGCCCATATTTTTCTTCCAATCGAAAATATTAAAGGCACGTGCTTTTAAACCCAATTACATTCCAAGCAATATAACCTCAGCATCTTTCCTTTTCAACATTAGTCACACCACTCCCATCCTTTCGATCACAACAGACAATGCGAATTTGTATGGTAACGATGGAATATTTGATCATTGGGATCAGGATTGGTTGCGTAATGCGCATGTAGATTATTTCGATTCTATTCCTGGGCATCCGCTGGTGTTTTCTCAAAACACAGGAATGCAAATCGACGGTGGCGCGGGTGGAAGCCGCTCTCAACCGCAGCACTCTTTCCGGTTGGAACTTGCCCATAGCGTTTTGGGTGAAACCGCAGTAAATGAAGTGATCATTCCAGGAAGACCAAATAGAAATAAGTACTCTGATTTTTATCTTCGCAATGGAAGTAATCAATATTTGGCTCTTCCATACAAAGAAGCTTGTCAAGCTGAACTTATGTGTCGTGGCGCCAACGCCTATTACAGCGCTTATCGCCCGGCAACAGTTTATATCAACGGACAATACTTTGGACTCTACGAGCTTCGTGAAAAGTACAATTCTGAAATGTTTAAAGAAAACGAAGGCGCAAACAAAGACTCCGTTGAAATTCTGTCGTTGAGTTATTGGTACGGAGGAATGCTGCGCGCGGTGGAAGGTTCTGCTGATAATTTTTGGAATTCATACAGTGCTTTCAATGCATTGAACGAAGCAAGCCCGACATATTGGAGCGAAGCCGATCAACATTTCGACATGAAGTATTACGCCGATTATATTATTTCGGAATCGTGGATGGGTAACGTCGATTGGCCGGGAAATAACATTAAGATTTATAGATCCAATGTAACAGACAATAGATGGAGATTCGCAACTATTGACATGGAGCTTGCCCTAAATCCAAATGCTTGGACAGATTGCTACTTTAATCACATCGATTACATGTCTGGACAAAGCACAGACAATCCGTATATCAATATTTGGTTACAAAGCATTCAAAACACCCAATACAAACACTACTTCATCAATCGATTCGCCGATTTAATGAACACAAACTACCGACCTGAAAGATTAATTGCTGTTGAAAACAGATACTTCAATCTCAATGCGCCCGAAATGCCAAATGAATATCAGCGCTGGGGGGATCCGAACAACTTACCCGGACAAATGGATTATTTCTACAACAATCACCTCACATTCCAATCGGAGTTGTTGTGCAGAACGGAACAAGTTCGCGATCACATTCAAAACAGATTTGCATTACCGCAGCAAGTCGATGTAACCCTAGATGTGTTGCCTCTTGGTTCTGGGAAAATTCATATCAGCACCATTCAACCTACAGAATATCCTTGGACTGGAGTTTATTTCGATGGTGTTCCTGTGAAAATTGAAGCCATTGCCAATCCAGGCTATGAATTCGCTTATTGGGATAGCAGCAGTTTAATCAATGATATTTTAGATTCTGTTTGGGAAGGAAATATCTCATTGAATACTGCGCAATTCACAGCGCATTTCCAATCGAATGTGAATGTAAATGAAGAGGAGGACACTGTATTTAAAATATACCCTTCACCTGCACAAGACTACATTCAGGTTGTTACCGAAGCCCAATTCAGAGGACTGACTTATTCGATCTTTGATATCCAAGGAAAATTGGTACACACCGGAAATATGCAAAATCAAGGTTCCACTCGAATCGATGTTTCGCAATTCAGCTTTGGAATGTATGCCATTCAAATTTCAGATAGCTCAAAAGGAATTGTCGCGAAAAAAATATTTGTAAAGGAATAATCCCCACTTTTGCCGCTCTAAAAAACAAATCATGTCAGTAAACAAAGTAGTTCGAAGAGTCACCACCCATACCCTTCAAGAAATGAAGAACAAGGGAGAGAAGATTGCTATGCTCACCGCGTACGACTATTCCATGGCTCTCATTGTTGACCAATCTGGAATTGACGTTATTCTTGTTGGTGACTCGGCGTCGAATGTAATGGCTGGACATGAAACCACACTGCCTATTACATTGGACCAAATGATCTATCACGCGGCCAGTGTGGTTCGAGCTTGCAATCGCTCTCTCGTAGTTGTAGATATGCCCTTTGGATCGTATCAAGGAAATTCGAAAGAGGCTTTGAATTCTGCCATTCGTATTATGAAAGAAACAGGTGGGCACGCTGTTAAACTTGAAGGAGGAGAAGAAATTGTTGAAAGTGTAAAACGCATTTTAACGGCGGGTATTCCAGTAATGGGTCATCTTGGATTAACACCTCAGAGTATTTATAAATTCGGAACCTATCAAGTTCGTGCTAAGGAAGAAGTTGAAGCCGAACGTTTGATTCACGATGCGAAACTTTTAGCAGAAAGTGGTTGTTTCGCTATTGTCTTAGAAAAAATTCCGGCCGCACTTGCCAAGCGCGTCGCTCAAGAAGTTCATGTTCCAATTATTGGAATTGGTGCTGGTGGTGACGTTGATGGACAAGTATTGGTGCTGCACGATATGCTTGGAATTACTGAAGGATTCACCCCTCGCTTTTTGAGAAAATATTTGAACATGGGAGAACAAATGCGCGGTGCGTTAGAGCAATATGTTAGTGATGTAAGAAGCGCAGATTTCCCGAATAACAAAGAGCAGTATTGATGAAAAAACACGCGCCCAAAGTTTGGGATAGAGCACCAAAAAAACCGCTTGAAGTAACAACCCTTGAAAACCTTCGCATTCTCTACGAAGACAACCACATTATTGCCGTTAACAAACGCAATTCCGATATTGTTCAAGGAGATAAAACAGGAGACGTGGTTCTAAGCGACATTATTAAACAATACCTTAAGATAACCTACAATAAACCCGGTGAAGTTTTTTGCGGAACTGTTCACCGCATAGACCGACCAGTAAGCGGCGTTGTGGTATTCGCTAAAACAAGTAAGGCTCTTTCGAGACTTACCATCGACTTCAAAACACGTGATGTATTCAAAACCTACTGGGCTGTCGTGCAAGATGCGCCGCCAAAGATGGAAGGGCATGTAATTAATTACTTGTGGAAAGATGAAAAGCAAAACAAATCTTTCTTTTATAACGAACCGGCTGCCGATAGAAAAGAATCTGAACTGACCTACAAAGTCCTCGGAAAAGGTGATCATTACACGTTTGTAGAAGTATATCCGAAAACAGGAAGACATCATCAAATTCGAGCAACACTTTCGCAATTGGGCTGTCCGATTAAAGGAGACATTAAATACGGAAGCAAGAGAACCAACGACAACGCTAGTATTCATCTCCATGCGAGAAAAATTGAATTTACACACCCTGTAAAAAAGACTCCTGTCGTAATTTCGGCCCCACCGCCGGAAGATCCCCTTTGGGATGCATTCTTGATTCAAGCCTTTGAATAACCTGTGCGTAAAATCACATATTGTGTAGCAACACTCACACTATATTTGTGCTCTCAAAAATTAGAAGAAAATGGAAGCGAACGAACACATTAAATGCCTCATCCTCGGCAGCGGACCAGCAGGATATACAGCAGCGATATACGCTGCACGTGCAGACATGAAGCCTGTCATCTACCAAGGACAGCAACCCGGTGGACAATTGATGGACACTACAGAAGTAGACAATTTCCCGGGATATCCTTTGGGAGTAAAAGGTCCTGAAATGATGGCCGATATGGAAAATCAAGCCAAGCGCTTCGGCACCGACATTCGTAACGGATGGGTGACTAAAGTAGATTTTTCAGGAAGCAAACATCTCATTGAAATAGACAACGGAAAACACATTATAAGCGCCGACTCTGTAATTATTGCAACAGGTGCTTCAGCCAAATGGTTGGGTCTTGACAATGAAATCCGACTTCGTAATTTAGGCGGCGGAGTAAGTGCCTGTGCTGTATGTGATGGATTCTTCTACCGCAATCAAGATGTTGCTATTGTAGGAGCCGGAGATACAGCGGCTGAGGAAGCTACCTATTTGGCTAAGCTTTGCAGGAAAGTATATATGATTGTAAGAAGCGATAAAATGCGTGCTTCTAGAGCCATGCAGAACCGTGTTCTTGAAACACCTAATATTGAAATTCTATGGAATTCAACCACAGAAGATATTTTAGGAAAAGACGCGGTTGAAGCCGCTATCTTCAAAAACTCTGCTACAGGCGAAAATCGCACAGTTGATATTACAGGGTTCTTCGTGGCTATCGGACACAATCCCAACACAGGTGTATTCAAAGAATTCATAACCACAGATGAAACCGGCTATATCATAAACACTCCAGGATCTTCGAAGACCAATGTTGAAGGGGTATTCGTTGCAGGAGATGCCGCTGACAAAACTTACCGTCAGGCAGTAACTGCTGCTGGAACAGGTTGTGTGGCTGCGTTAGACGCGGAACGTTATTTGGCTTCGAAAGGAATTCACTAAGAAACCTTATGTCAATAAAAAAGGTCGACGATGTCGACCTTTTTTTTTCTAATGGGGTGGCTTATGGGATTCGAACCCACGACCCTCAGAACCACAAACTGATGCTCTAACCGACTGAGCTAAAACCACCGTCTAAGAGGGCGTAAAGATAAACACATAACTTCTATTTGAACAAATACCCCTGAGTATTTTTTTGAATTTGTATCTTGCAGCAGTGAAAAAAAAGCTTCATGTCCTTTTTCTAAGCAGTTGGTTTCCGAGTAAAACCCACCCTACCCTTGGGAATTTTGTTCAGCGTCATGCCGAGGCTGTCGCGCTCTTTGCAAAGGTCACTGTGCTTTACCTTTCAAAAAACAATAAGACTAGCGCTTTCGAGATTGAAGACGAGATAGAAGGAAATGTGCGCATCGTTCGGGTTTACTATCGTTCAAACGGTATGCTTTTCCGAAACAGAATTCAAGCCTTAAAAAAAGGAATCGCTCACATCAACTTCAACCAAAACAAACCAGATATCGTGCAATTGAACATGGTTTGGCCTGAAGGATGGCAAGCACTTTTCATTCGACAAAAATGGAAGATACCGTTTGTCATTTCAGACAACTGGACAGGCTACCACCCGAATGAACGTTCGCCCCTTTCCTTCCGCATAAAAAGCTACATACGTTTCATTGCGAACAGATCGAAACTTCTCTTACCTGTGACGTTTCAACTCGAAAAAGCCATGCGCACTTTGGGATTCAACAGGCCTGCGGTCATTGTTCCAAACGTGGTAAACACAGCATATTTTAAGATTGAAAAGAAGAATTTGGTGCATACGTATGTGCATCTTTCTCATCTCGACAACGACCATAAAAACATTGAAGGCATTCTTAGAACTTGGAAAATATTCTCTGACCAAACGGAAGACGTTATCTTAGAACTTGGCGGCGACGGTGATATTCAACATTGGAAAAAAAGAAGTGTGGAAATAGGTATACGTGAAAACAGCATAGCTTTTTTCGGAACGTTGAATCAACAGGAAGTTGCAGAAAAAATGAATGCTTCGCACACCTTTGTGCTTTTCAGTAACTACGAAAATTTACCTTTGGTCATGATTGAAGCAATGGCCAGCGGAATGAATGTTATTGCAACACGTGTTGGAGGAATTGCAGAGCACATGGGCTTTTGTAAATGGAACAAACTCATTGATGCGAAAAATGAAGAGCAACTCTTAAATGCACTGAGTGAATCTCACAGGGAAATGAATGAGGTAAATCGCGAAGAAATTTCTTATTATGCAACGAATTATTTTTCATACGAATCGGTTGGAAAACAATTCATGAATGCCTACGATCAAGCACTGCACATATGAAGAAAGTAGAATTTCTTTCCATATTGAATCGCGCGTTTGGAATGATTTCGGCCTTGCTCTTAGTGCTATTGAATTTGCATTTCGTTCAAGTTGAAGGACAGGGAACTATTGCGTTAATCAATTTCGGAATTCTTATCGTTGCAACTCTGAGTCAGTTTATAGGCGGAGGAGCGCTCATCTATTTAATCCCGCGAATTGGTGAAAACAAAATTGCATTGCCGTCTATTATTTGGATCGTTATAAGCGCCAGTATAACCTTTGTTTTATTGCTCGCCTTAGGTGCTCCTTTCATCGGATTTACGCTACTCCTTGGAATCTTACAATCTCTCTTCGTATTGCAACAAATGATCTTACTTGGAAAAGAAAAAATAGGGTCTTATCAAATTCTACTTTTCACTCAATCTGGTTCTTCATTGTTCTTCGTTACGTGTTTTTATTTCACCACTGATTGGGGAATAATGGCCTTCATTTCCGGACAACTTCTTTCATTTATTGTCACTGCTTCTGTGGGATTTTATCACACTCCACAAGTCTGGAAAAAGATGCGTTTCGATTTATCGAAAAACGATTTACAGCAAACAGCAAAGCTTGGTGGCTATGCACAATTGGGGAATATTTTCCATTTAGGAAATCAACGATCTTACCTGTATTTTCTAGAAAATCTCGGCGCCGAAGGAAAAATTTTCACTGGCGTTTTTTCCATTCTTATGTATGTAGCCGAAGCGCTATGGTCAGTCGTGAAAAGCTTATCTTCCATTCTTGCATCTCGCGTAGCGCAATCGTCAGACTTCAGCGAACACCTTTTGCTAACCAAACGCTATTTAGTGCTTGGAATAACAACAACTGTCTTCGGCACACTTTGCTTTTTGGTTATTCCTAACAGCTGGCTGGCTCCATTCGTTGACTTCGACATCGCGTTTATTAAAGAAGGTTTTTTCTTTCTAATACCCGGAATTGTTGCGAACACGATTACTGTTTCATTTGCACATTTATTTTCTGGAAGAGGCCTTCATCAATACAACTTTTACTCTGCATTAACAGGGTTCGCTGTTGCGATACTTTGCTCCTCTTTGCTCATTCCAACCGATCATTTAAACGGCGCGTGTATAGCGGCATCGACTGCCTTTATTTCACAGAGTCTCGTACAGATTTTTCTTTTCTTTAGATTGAAGAAAAAAGAATTCTCAGTCTAAGTTGAAAACATCGCGCATTCCAATTGGTCGCGATGCAACAAATCCCTCGCCGTATTCGTATCCGGCAAAACGCCCAAAATCCATGGCTCTGCCTTTTACGAAATCGAAGAACTCCTTTCCTGAAATGGGTGTCTTCGGCTCTTCCACATTCGGATCGAAAAACTGACTCGAAAAAGCCTTCAGAGCTTCGATTTTCTGATCCATGTGTTCCGTAATGTCAACGACGAAATCAGGGGTGTTGTAATAATCCTGATTGAAATGATACAATGCACGTGGACGCCATGCTTCGTGATTCGTTACAATTTTCGGAAGTCCTGCATAAAAGCAACAATCCGCAACTAATTTGGCAGCTCGCGCATGATCTGGGTGACGATCACGCAGTGAGTTCGTGAAAACTATTTCAGGTCTGTACTTTCGAATAGCGTCAATCACCAGCATTTTGTTTTCAGGAGTATCTGTGAAAAAGCAATCTGACATTTTCAAATTTTCTCTAAAATGAGTTCCCATAATTCGAGAAGCATTCTCTGCTTCAGCCATTCGTAATTCAGCATTACCCCTTGTACCAAGCTCACCTTGTGTGAGATCTACCAACGCCACAGTTTTGCCTTCCTTAACAGATTTAATAATTGTTCCGGCCGCACTAATTTCAGCGTCGTCTGGATGCGCAGAAATGACAAGTAAATCAACTTTATTCATTTTGCAAATCTCCGAAAATTTAATCCAAATCGAGTTAAGAAATTAATCCTTATTTTTACAACAGATGTTTAGGAGACTTTTTTTCACATTAATCGCTGTGCTTGCCAGCACTATTTCCTATGCCCAGCCATCGGGCTATTTAGAATCTGCATTAGAGATGATGGCAGATACAACCTCTTGGTCAAATGCTGTAGAATACCTCAAGACTAAAAAAGTTACTATTTACCCTACTCCGAATTTACCGGACATTAACCTTGATTTAAAAGGACTTTCAGATTCGCTGTCCACCATTCCGAGTTACGCCAATTACCAAAATTGGGATACACAAAACATTTGGCACAAGAAGCGTAATGTTAATTTCCAAAACGATTCAACGCTCATTTTTCGGCTAATCGTTGATTCATGTGACTTCGCATTTCCAACAGACATCGGAAGACAGACATCGCCATTCGGGCCGAGATGGGGTCGACTGCATGCGGGTTTGGATTTGGATTTAGACACGGGCGATCCTGTTTATAGTATGTTTGAAGGACTCGTCCGCATTTCTCAGTTTAGCGACACTTATGGCAATGTTGTAGTTGTGCGTCACCCTAACGGTCTCGAAACACTGTACGCCCATATGTCGGCAAGAATGGTAGTGCCTGGGCAATACGTTCAAGCAGGGAATATGCTTGGATTGGGCGGAAATACCGGGAGATCATACGGGGCTCATCTCCATTTCGAAACACGTTATCTAGGAAATCCCTTTGATCCGGCTTATCTGATTACCCCGAATCAAAAGGCGTTGAAATCAACTGTCTTCGAGCTTACAAAAAAGAAACTCAGCGCTCCAACAAACCCACCAGCTGGTCCAACAGCAAATAACAACTCGAAAGGAAATTCAGGAAATAAATATCACACCGTTAAGCGCGGCGACACCCTTTCCTCTATTGCAGCTAAGAACAGAACTACGGTGTCTAAACTGTGTAAACTGAATAAAATCAAGGCTACGACCAATTTAAAAATTGGGCAGAAAATTAAAGTCCGATAAATCTTCGACTTATATTTACCCTCGACTCCTCTATTTCCGTTTAACCTAGAACAAAAAGTAGAATTTGATGTTTTATAAATTATGAGTAAACGAGTTGCCGTAATAGGTGCTGGATTCGCTGGATTATCCGCTGCATGCAGATTGGCTCAACTGGGCTACGAAACACATGTGTTTGAGAAACATTCAACACCGGGCGGAAGATGTAGGGTTTTTGAAAAAGACGGATTTACCTTCGATATGGGTCCAAGTTGGTACTGGATGCCTGAAATTTTCGATCAGTTTTTTGAGCAATATGGTGAAAAAAGAAGCGATTACTACTCATTAGAGAGATTAGACCCTTCGTATCGCGTGTACTTTTCAAACAAAATTTTAGATATCCCCGCCTCAGTCAATGAGCTCGGTGATAAGCTAGAAGTCATTGAAGCAGGCAGTAAAGAAAATCTCAAAAAGTTTCTTGCTGAAGCCAAATACAAATACGACACGGGAATGGGTGAATTCGTTTGGAAGCCCTCCCTTTCAGCAACAGAATTTTTAGACCTGAAGCTTCTCAAAGCGGCGGTGCGCATTCACCTCTTCAATTCAATTTCTTCGCACATTCGGAAATATTTCAAGCATCCGGAAATTATTCAATTGCTAGAATTTCCCGTTTTATTCCTTGGAGCTAAGCCAGATAAGACTCCGGCTCTCTATAGTTTAATGAACTACGCCGATATTGAATTGGGCACTTGGTATCCCATGAAGGGAATGGGAGAAATTCCCAAAGCCATGGAAAAAGTGGCGAAAAAACTTGGCGTAACATTTCACTACAACAACACTGTCACTCAAATTGAATCGATCCATGGTAAGGCCAAGCGACTCATTACTTCGTCAGGAAATTTCGAAATTGACGCTATCATTGCCGGGGCAGATTACCATCATGTGGAAACGAAAATGCTCGCTCCAGCCGACCGCACATACTCTGAAGATTACTGGAATTCACGGACGATGTCGCCATCTTCCTTACTATTTTATCTCGGGGTGAATAAGCGTGTGAAGAATCTACTTCATCATAATTTGTTTTTCGATGAGCCCTTCGATCAACACGCTAGAGAAATTTACGACAATCCGCAATGGCCCACACAGCCATTATTTTATGCTTGTGTGCCTTCGATTACCGATAAAACTTTAGCTCCTGAAAACTGTGAAAACATTTTTTTATTGGTTCCTGTTGCTCCTGATTTGACAAGTGATGAATCGCTAAGAGACAAGTACCTTCAAAACATGTTCGACCGTATTGAAAAAAGAACAGGAGAGTCCATTCGTGAAAATATTGTTTACAAAAGAAGCTTTGCTCACGAAGAGTTTATATCTGAATACAACAGTTTCAAAGGCAATGCCTATGGACTAGCCAACACATTGAAACAAACGGCAATCCTAAAACCTTCCATGCGAAGTAAGAAATTAAGCAACTTATTCTATGCCGGACAACTTACTGTCCCTGGCCCTGGTATGCCTCCAAGCATTATTAGCGGACAACTTGCTGCAGAGACCATGAACAAACTTCTTTTTCAATCATAATATCATGACAGGAAAACCACTATTCGACAGCGTTTCCTTCGATTGCAGTAAGCTAACCACCCATGCCTACAGCACCAGCTTTAGCCTTGGCATTCGTACACTTGGAAAAGAAATCAGAAATCCTATCTATGCGATATACGGCTTCGTGCGTTTCGCAGATGAAATTGTAGATACTTTTCACGACTTTGAAAAGCACGAGCTCATGGAACGCTTCCGCAAAGACACTGTGCTTGCTATTGAAGAGCGTATTTCATTGAACCCTATTTTGAATGCCTTTCAAAACACCTTCCACAAGTACAATTTGGAATGGGAACTTGTAGACACTTTTTTGAAGAGTATGGAAATGGATCTTCACCAAATGGAACATGACCGTGATTCATACGAAACCTATATTCTTGGATCTGCGGAAGTGGTTGGATTAATGTGCTTGCACGTTTTTGTAAATGGAAATCAGTCGGAATATGAGAAGTTAAAACCTTCCGCCATGAAGCTTGGAGCAGCATTTCAGAAGATTAACTTCCTGCGCGATTTACATGCAGATTACAACGCCTTAGGTAGAGTATATTTTCCTAATGTAGATATGACACATTTCGATGAACCCACGAAAAAGGCTATTGAAAAAGAAATTAAAGAAGATTTTAGACTTGCCTACATTGGGGTACTTCAACTTCCGAAAGAAGCCAGGTTCGGTGTACTCATTGCATTCAAATATTATTACAAATTGTTTCTTAAAATACAAGCACTACCCTGCGAAAGAATTTTAAAGGAGCGCATTCGCGTGGCGAATCCAAAGAAAATTGCACTTCTTGCAAAAACCTATTTACAGCACAATTTAAATTTACTCTAATGAAATTGGTGGTTGCAAAATCATTCGCAGTGATTCTATTTCTTTGTATTTACCAAACAACACTTGGGCAAGAAATTCAATGTCAGAAATTATTTATTGCAGCGCAAAATGAACCTGCTAAACAGGAGTTCTACAATTACTGCGGAAACCTGTCAAATAGGAATAATACGCAACAAGCATACTTCGGAGTAGCCACAGCCATGTACGCTGAACTTGTTTCAAACCCAGCGGATAAACTCAGTTATTTCAGTCGTGGAAAAGATCTGCTAGAAAAAGCGATAGCCAATGATTATTGGAATGAAGAGTTGCGCTTTCTACGATATTCTGTTCAAGACAAGGCACCTTGGATGTTGCAATATCACGACAAACTAGACGAAGATTCGTATTACATTTATCAATCCCTTTCTTCAGGGAAGATGAACAAGACTAAAGCCTTTTGGAGAATCGTGATTCAGTTCATGATTCACAGTGAAAACATAAGTGCAGACCTCAAAGCTAAATACAGTCAATTGTGATGGAATTTGTAGTCCTTGTCGACGAGCAAGACAACGCCATTGGAACAATGGAAAAACAACAAGCCCATGTTGAAGGAGTCCTGCATCGTGCATTTTCAATTTTCATTTTCAATTCAGAAAAAAAATTACTTCTTCAAAAAAGAGCCTCGTCAAAATATCATTGTGGCGGACTCTGGACCAACAGCTGTTGCTCTCATCCAAGAGAAAACGAAAATGTTTTAGATGCAGCGAATAGGAGATTACAAGAAGAAATGGGAATGCAGTGTTTGCTAATGCCTATCTTCACATTTGTGTACAAGGCAGAATTTGCAAACGGATTAACGGAGCACGAATTCGACCATGTTTTTTTCGGTTCATCGAATCAAATGCCTTCCATCAATCTTGAGGAAGTTGAAGATTTTCGATTCATTGGAATAGAAGAACTTCAACTCGAAATAAAAAAAACGCCGCAGAACTTCACTCCGTGGTTCCTTATAGCACTAGACCGAGTAAATGAATTTAATGCCCTTCAATCATGACACTGAACATTGCCCTAGTAATTATCACGTTTCTCATTATGGAAGGAATGGCATGGCTTACGCACAAATTCGTGATGCACGGATTCATGTGGTACTTCCACGAAGATCACCACCAACCCACGCCGGGATTTTTTGAAAAGAACGATGTATTCTTTTTAATCTACGCGGTTCCTAGTTGGCTGCTTATTATGTTTGGAATGATGAACGGCAACGACTTTCGCACCTTCATTGGTTTCGGAATTTTAGCCTATGGTATTGGTTACTTCTTGGTTCACGAAGTGCTTATTCACCGAAGATTTCATTGGTTCGACAAGACCGACAATCTATACTTCAGAGCCATTCGCAAAGCGCACAAGGTTCATCACAAGAATCAATTCAAAGAAGAAGCAGAATGTTTCGGAATGCTTATCGTTCCATTCAAATATTTCAAAGCTGAACAGAGATTCAAACAAGCAAAGGCTTCCAAATGAATCCGAAATACGCTTACCTTTTGGTTGATCTCTTTTGCCTCTCTGGCCCATTCTTTTTGAGCTTTCACAAAAGTGTTGCCTTTTACAAAAACTTCAAGCCTTTGTTTGTTGGGCTTCTAGCCATGATCGCCATTTACATTCCTTGGGATATCCTATTTACCCATTGGGGTATCTGGAATTTCAATTCAACATACACACTAACCACTCGCTGGTTTCTCCTGCCCGTTGAAGAATGGCTCTTTTTCATTGCCGTTCCTTTTGCTTGTGTATTCACTTTCGAATGTGTTCGATACTTTAAAAAATCGGCTCCTTCAAAAAGATTTACAACAATTTCCGGAACAACCATTGTGTTAATTTCCGCATGCCTTTGCGTTTACTCAGGAGTAAAAGAACTGTGGTATACCTTCAGCGCAACACTTCTTTGCAGCGCATTACTGCTCTTCCACATTCAACGCCGATCGGAATTCCTTGGTTACTTCCTTTTTGCATGGTTCATTCTGCTTATTCCTTTTTACATGTCGAATGGCATACTAACAGGGCTTCATTTTTATGATTTCCCTCTAATAAACACCAGTCAGGTGAACATTACGGAAGCTATTGTTCGATACAACAATCAATTCAATTTAGGCATTCGAATTTGGAGTGTTCCGTTAGAAGATTTTTTCTATGGACTTGCTATGATTCTTCTTGTACTTACGCCATACGAGTATTTCCGTGAGAAGTGGAAATCTAGAACTTGACAATCACTGGATGATGGTCAGAGAATCCCGCTTCACTGGTTATATAACTTCGAGCTTTCAGGCTCTCACTATGTAAAACGTAGTCTATACGTAGCCCGAGAAGAGGTCCTCGGTAAGTGCTTCCGATTCCCTTCCCTGCATCTTTGAAGCTATCCAACAACTTTTTCGTTAATCGATTGTAGGTATATGAAATTGGTGTGTCGTTAAAATCACCTGTTAAAATCACTTTATACGAACATAACTCTACATGTGCTGCAAGAATATTCGCTTGCCGTGAACGTTTCAATGAAGAACGATATAATTGAATAAAGAGAGGTTTGCTCTCATTTTGAATTTCATTCATATCAATGTTCTCATCGAAAAGATCAAGATACTTTTTCTTCAATCGAAAACTTTGCAAGTGTGCATTGTATACGCGCACGGTATCACTTCCTACTAAAACATCTAAATAAATACAAAAATTATTCACTTCATTTTCAAACGGAACTTGCCCTTGATTGACAACCGGATAGTTGGAAAAAATAACCAATCCGAATCTGCCTCCATCCGATAGCACATGAGTAGATCTCTCATGGACTGAGTATCCTTTTAGAATTTCATTACGTGATTGTTCTGATAGAAAATCGCCTCCATTGGTGTTCCAATAACATTCTTGCAAGCAAAGAATATTGGGTTTTACATTTTGTATTTCATTCAGTATTGCATCTCTATTTCTTTTCGCATTCACACCATCGTAATAACCCATGAGATGGGTGTTGTGCGTCATTACAGTCATCCCCAATTCTTTCGCTTGCTGATCCTTCGCGGAACTAAAATTAAAAAAAGAGAGTAGATCTGGGAGTGAAAAAACAAAGCAAACACCAAAAGCTATAAGCCACTTCCATTCTTTTCGAAAGGCCATAACAATTGCCGCTAAAACAAAGACCATTAAAAGTGGTAAAAAAAACAACCCCAACACACTAAAGAACATAAAAACACTTGGCGTAAAATGCGCCGAGGTATAAGACAACAAATAAAAGGAAATGATCACAAGGCTAAGAAGGCGAAAAACAAATCGCACCAACTTACTCCAATGACTCAACTTCTTTATTTCTTTCGCCGGCGATTCCATTATTTCTCTTTATGTTGCTCTAGAAACTGTTTTTCTTTAGCTGATAGACTCTCGAATCCCGAACGTGAAATTTTGTCTAAAATTGAGTTCAAATAATCTTCTTTTAGTTTACGTTCTGCATTAAACTCATCATCTGTTTGAAATCGTTTGTTGCTGCGTTTAACCGTAAGGTTCGGTGAAGGTTTAAACCACGAGAATATTTTTTCAATCCAATTCATTTCAACCCAATTATATTTTTCCGACACTGCCACTAACATTCCGCCAAGCGCTCCGCCAATATGTGCAAACAGCGACAAGTTCCGAGCTTCATAATTCGCAATGTCAATGACCTCCAAAAATAAAAAGACAGCGCATCCTAACCAAAAAGACAAGCCTCTTTCTCCATTCTTTCCAAAATTGAAAAATAACCAACCCACCCATAGGGCGGTTATTCCCGAAGAAGCTCCAATGAGCGACACCTCCTTTTCAATGCACAAAAGAAAGACTAGTCCGCCCGCTGCACCCGCTATCCAATATTTCAATGCACTAAATCCGGTATAGCGTTCCTTGGACCAAAAAATTAAGAGCAACAACAAGAGATAATTCCAAATGAAATGACTAACCTCGGCATGAAAAAAGCTGTACGTAAGCCAAGTCCAAAACCAAGATACAGAATCACTTTTCGTCGAAAAACCAACGTAAGAATCAAATGTTGCTACATCCGCAGCGCCGGCAGAACTAACTGAAAGTAGAACAACCACTAAGCGCACGATAAAACCAAATGCCAACACAGCGGACAATAATTTCAATCCAATAGAAGTCGCGCGAAAACGCATTACCATGCTTTCGAATTTTTCTGCCAATATTTAAGCAGAAGATAACCGAAAAGCATACCACCTAAATGCGCATAATGCGCCACGTTGTCGCCAGTAGTTTGTCTCATAGCCAAATAGAATTCGATGGCACCGTAGATCATCACGAAGTATTTCGCTTTAAGCGGAATAGGTGGAAACAACAACATCAACTCTGTATTCGGGAATAACATTCCGAATCCCAACAAAACGCCGAATACAGCCCCTGAAGCACCCACCACGCCCGTATTTATGGCGGAATACAATTCAACCATTTGAACTTTGTATGCTCTTCCTTCTTCCAAACCAGTAATCATTACCTGATAAATTTCTTTATCAGAAAGGACTTGCATCATCTTCTGAATTTCCAAATAACTCACGCCCATGTGCAAGAAAAATGCTCCCACTCCGCAGGTCATGTAATAGATAATAAATTTCTTCGTGCCCCAATAATTTTCAAGCGCCGTTCCAAATAAATACAACGCGTACATATTAAAAAAAATGTGGGTGAAGTCATATTGCGAATGCATGAACATATGCGTAACAATCTGCCATGGACGGAAATTCGGACTCGCGAAATAGTAGCCGGTTAAAGCGTCGTTCAATCCAGGGACAACGAAACAGGCTAGGTAAATGAGAACATTAATAATTATTATGTTCTTAACCGCCGGAGTAAGATTCATTCTCATAGAGCTTTATTTTCCTAATTGATCTTCTAAATAATCTATTCCAAATGTCAAGGCGATGGACTTTCCATCGGGCGCGAAATTTTTATTCTCGCATGCGTTCCAGCGAACCAACATATCTATCATCTCTGGCAACGTTAACATTTGGCCTTTCCGCACAGACAATCTGCGCGTATAATCTTTCAATAAATTCATTCGCAAATCTGGTCCTTCAATGCCCATTCTTAAACTCTCCAAAACCAATTCAATAAAATTCAAAGCCGCTTGCTCATCTAGGCTTTCAGGAGCAGCAATAATCTCAGGCTCCCCTTCCAAATTCAATTCAAATCCGAACGAGGCCAATAATACATCGTGAGTTTGAAGCAAGGAAATATCCTTTGGCTGGACATGCAATTGAATGGGGAACAACAACTGCTGCGCCACAAATGAATGACTATTCTGATTCGAATGTTCTTCAAACAACACTTGCCAATGTAGGCGAGTTTGATGAAACATCTTTAACTCGGAATTTATCTCGCAACCAATAATAACTCTTCCAATTTGAAACGGCACACCACCTTCCCAATCATCTGAATCGAATTCGATTTGCTCTTGCTGAACTTCACTCTCCTTTTCGAATCCGAATCCAGCCTGCGCAAATTGCTCCATCCAATTGCGGGACTTCTGTTGCCAAGAATCTGTTTTTTGAAACGGATTGAAATCGTGATCCACATCTACCTGAGGAATGCGCACAGACCCCGGACTCGCTTGTGTCAATGGAATATTTTCTTGCTCGAAATCGAGCGAAGGTGCAACCTGATTTTTTCCCAATCCCCTTCTCACAGCGGCATGCAACAAGGCGTGAATGCTACGTTCATCTTGAAACTTAATTTCAGTCTTCGTCGGATGAATATTAATATCTATGGATGAGGGAGGAACGTCTAGAGCAATTAAATAAAAAGGGAAACTTCCCGAAGGAAGAATTTGATCGTAAGCCTGTTGAACCGCATGATTCAAAAAAGGACTTTTAATGAAGCGTTGATTTACAAAAAAATATTGATCTCCTCGAGTTCGCTTAGCTATCTCCGGCCTTCCAACAAAACCAGAAATACGAACAATCTCCGTGTCTTCATCTAACTGAATAAGCTGATCGTTGTATTTGCTTCCAAACACATGAACCAATCGCTGTTTCAAATTTGATTTAGGCAAATCGAAAACAACATTTCCATTGTGCGTTAGGACAAAATGAACATCGGGATGTGTCAGAGCTACGCGTTCAAATTCGTCAATAATATGACGAAACTCAATCGCATCGGTTTTCAAAAAATATCGTCGTGCGGGTATATTGAAGAATAAATTTCGAACCGAAAAAACAGATCCTTTCGACGCTTCAACAGATTCATTCGCCAGCAACTTTCCACCATCAATTTCAATACGTACACCTTTCTCATCTTCTTCGCGCTTGGTAATCAACTCAACCTGCGCAACAGAAGCAATACTTGCTAAGGCCTCACCACGGAATCCTTTTGTAGTAATATTGAAAAGATCTTCTGCCTTTCGAATTTTTGAAGTTGCATGACGCTCAAAACAAAGCTGCGCATCTACTTCACTCATTCCTTTTCCATCATCAACCACTTGAATGAGCGTCTTTCCGGAATCTTTTATCACAACACGCACTTGAGTCGCTTCAGCATCTACCGCATTCTCTACCAATTCCTTCACAACAGACGAAGGACGCTGAACCACTTCCCCAGCAGCAATTTGATTGGAAACTTGATCAGACAGTAATTGTATGACACCCGAACTATTCATCTTTCAAATTTACAACAGAACGCACCGAATGAGTGCCTTGAATTATTCACTTTATATGCGCCCTTCGAGGACGGCTTCTATGGACTCGGATTCCCCACGCCAATCGACAATTTTTTGAATAACAAGATCGACAGTTCTGTCTGGACAAGACGCACCACTCGTTACGATTAGCTTTAAATTTTCTTCAAAAAGAAGGGAAGGAACAATCTCCTCTTCCTTCAAATTTGAATAATTGAAAACTATTGCTTTCTGTCTCGAAACAAGATCATCCACATTTCGCACAAAATAAACCGCCATCTTCTCGCCCAAAATCGTGGCAATTTGTATCGTGTTTGAAGAATTGAAACCACCCACCACTATTGCCAACTGTGCTCCACTTTCCAGCACTCCCAATGTTGCATTCTGATTGTCGTTGGTCGCGTAACAAAGTGTGTCGCGTGTGTCGGTAGTCGCATCTTCTCCATACATTTCAACAACAACATCTCTGAGATATGCTGCTATTTCTTGCGTCTCCGTCGCGAGCATTGTGGTTTGATTCACCACTCCTATTTTTTGCAAATCTCTTGAAACCGAGAATCCCTTTGAATATTTATTTGCGAAATCTATTTCAAACTGCTCTTCGCTCAATTCTCTACGGATGTATTTAGCCAGCAATTCAGCTTCCTTCTTGTTTCGAACAACAACAACGGGACCTGTTTCTGCTGCATGCGAAAACGTCGCGCGCGTTTCTTCATGCAAATACTTTCCATGAACAACAAGGGTATAGCCGCGATTTCCTAATTCCGCAGAGCGCTTCCAAACCTTTTCAACGAACGGACAAGTTGTATTGTATCTTTCAAGATGCACTCCCAACTGAGCCAGTTCCGCTGCCATTTCCACTGTAGTTCCGAAAGCCGGAGTTATTACAATATCATCTGAATTCAAGGTTGAAAAATCAATCAATCTATTCCCCTGATTATCCACTAAAAATTGAATTCCTTCCGCCAATAAATCTTCATTTACCTGAGGGTTGTGTATCATTTCACCCAAAAGAAAAATTCTTTTATTCGGATTTTCTGCAACTGTTCGAAAGGCAATTTCGATAGCGTTTTCCACACCGTAACAAAATCCAAAATGACGAGGTATTACGATTTCTGTTTTTCCAATTTGGAAGACAAAGGGTGAATGATCTTTCTTGCGTGGATCATTCACTTTACGAATTTCTTTTATTCGTCCAAGAATGGTTGATCTATAATGGGCTGGAACCTCGAACTTCTTCATTCTAATTTAATTTCTCTTGTGATAACAATGCGTGTGACTTATAGTTCAACCACATCTGATTATCAAATTCTATCAACTCGCCTTTTCTATTTGCTCGAAGCAACGCCTTAAAAATTCTATTCTTCGAATACAATTCTGAATGTTCTACCACGAACAAAAATGTTTTCAATCCTGCCAAACGCTGAACTTCAGGCTTTACTTTACTTTCATGCTTTAACGCAAAAAGGACATTGCCAAACAAATAACCTAACATCAGATCCTCTGTAAAAAAATATTCTGAATAAGGTCCTACTTCAACATTTACTTTAAAATTTGGATTCTTTGTGACCCACTCCATGACAAAAATGCTTGCCGAGCTTCGCTCTATCAACTGCTCTGTTGGTGGTGTCGAAGTCAACCACTCCAAAAGATTTAAAACAACCTTTTCATTTTCAGCAAATGCATCCAAATTTCCCCACTTTTCTTCCGAATTAAAACTCGGGCATTTCCGATACTCCTGACTCCATATGCTGAGCGGGATAAAAGAAAGTAGAAAAATCAGTTGCTTCATACTTCTTCAACTGTTTCAACAAATGAAATTCCAATATTCTTTAAATCGTTAAGTAAAGGTTCGTAGAATTCTCGAAGGACAGGAATTTGCACCCCTCGTGAAGAAAAATCTCCGTTGAATAACCGTTCAACAGCAAAAGCAATAGGCATACCCACTGTCTTCGACATTGCTGTTTTAAATTCATCATCTCCCTCCAAAACCATGGATGAATTCAGCATGAATTTCTTTCCATTCAGCGAATATCCAAATTTATGAACCATTACAATCATATCACGATCACCTTCCTTCAACACCCATTTCTTCTCGAGTAATTGTTGCAAATGCTGAGCACAGGTTTGCTCAACATTCAACAGAGATTCATCATTAAAAATACCAATCTCATTAAGCATTGCAGCTATTTCCTGACTTACATTTTTTATGTTGAAGTTGACACCCAATAACGATTGAGACAAGTCAGACCATGTTGAAAAAGATCCAGCGGGAATTTTCGTGTCGTCGTTCGTGAATCCATTCTTAACTAAAAAAGCCCAACCTCTGCAATATCCTTGCTTTCTGAGTGTGCCCCTTACTAATTTTTGAACTTTTTCTAATCCGTATAATTCCAAATAATGAATAGAATTTCTATTGGCATAAGCATCATATCGAACGCCGTCACAAGCAACGATTGTATCGACCTCATCGAATAAATTGTAATAAGGAACCATTCGAAGTTTGTTGTCATCTCTGTACATCGCGTGTCCTGAGCTGCCTGCTAGAATGATGTTTCTTGGATTCCATGAAATTTTATATCCCCAAAGATTATCATCACTTTCTGGCGCAACTAGTCCACCCGTGTATGATTCGAATGAAGTAATTTCAGCACCTTTTTCTTTCAAACGATGAATAATCTCCATGGCAGAAATGTGATCTATTCCAGGATCTACCCCCATCTCATTCAACACCAAAACACCCTCTTGCACAGCACGATCATGCATCGCATTTACCTCAGGATTCACATAACTTGGAGTAAAAACGTGAACATGAAAATTTATGCAATCGCGAACAACTTCCGCATGCATAAAGGCTGGAAGCATAGATATAACAAGTGATGAATGAGCAATTAATTTATGTCGAAACTTCGCATCGCTTGCATCGCCTGATATAAATTTAACTTGCTGCAAATCGCCATATTCTTCAATCCAATGTGTAACATTTGTGTCTGCGACAATAACATTCCACTTCCCAGATAGGGCTCCTTCAACCAAAAAAGAAACCAAATGGCGTGCGCTTCTCCCAGCACCGAATAGTATAATTTTCTTCATTTCCATCGAAAACAAAGTTAGCAAATACAATTAGCATCTGTTTCCTAAGACTTTATTTTTTGGCATAAACTTTTATACAGGTAAAAACATAACTAAATTTACAAACCAAAAGCTTAAAAAGAATGATGAAAAAAATGACCCTTGTTGCCATAAGTATAGTAACCTTTTCAAGTGTTTTCGCACAGATGAATGCTGTTATTTACTCTGAATCGGGAGAAAAATTCACCCTTTACCTCAATGGTGAAGCCATGAGCAGCGCGCCTCAATCCAACTTAAAGCTTCAAAATCTAACCTCTGAGTTTTATCAAGCTCGTGTAGATTTTCAAGATGCTACACTTCCGGATTTCTCAAACAACAACTTCGCTTTGCACCCTGGAATGGAGGTGACTTACCAAGTGAAGAAAAACAAAAAAGGAGAATATGTTCTTCGCTATTACACAGAAAACCCAATTTCTTCAAATTCAACAGCTAATTCGCCTAGCACTAGCAATGTGAAAGATTTCGCTGTTGTAGACGATGCTCCTGCTAGCACCACCCAGACTCCCAACAACACCGGAACAGCAATTGGCGGAAATTCCAATACCACAACCACGACAACCGTAACTGGAACGAATACCAAACCCAATACTGGAGGAAACATTGGTATGAACATCAATGTTGACGGCGTAAACATGGGAATGAACGTTAACATCAACGAACCCAATTCCACAAACACTGGTGGAAATGTAGGGATGAATATTAATGTTGACGGCATGAACATGGGCATTAACGTGAACGTTCCTAACATGGATGTTCAAACTTCAGGAACGACCACAACAACGACTAGAACTACGACTTCGTCATCGTCTTCCTCAAGTAATTCAACAGTTCCAGCACACACTACTCGTCCAAGCGAACCTTCAAACAGCCAACCAACCAACTCAACCATTGTTGGAAACGGAAATTGCACACGTTCAATGGATGCTGCAAGCTTCGGCAAAGCAAAACAGACGATTGAAAGTAAAGGATTCGACGACACAAAGCTTTCAACAGCAAAACAAGTGGCAAAAGCTAATTGCCTCACAACAGATCAAATCCTTGTAGTAATGAAAATTTTCGGATTTGAAGACAGCCGCTTAGAATTCGCGAAATACGCTTACGATTATTGCTTCGATCAGAATAACTACTATAACGTAAGTGAAGGTTTTAGTTTCGACTCTAGCACCGAAGAGCTGAATGAATATATTGAAACGAAATAAGTATGAAACACTGGCTCTACCTTTTTGCAGTAACTCTGCTCCTTTGCACACAGGCTTGTCAAAACAGCAAGCATTACACGAAGCTTGCACAAAAACAAGAAGCTGCTGGACTGAACAAAGAAGCCTCAGAAAGTTATTATACCGCTTTATGGAAGAAGCGCGCGAATATTGATGCCCAGATTGGAATGAAAAAAACGGGGCAAACTGTGTTAAATGGCTTGCTCAGTGAATTTAGCCAAAAAAGTAGTTTTGGAAATAAAAAGGAAGCTGTTTACACGTTCATTTCGGTGCGAGAATACCAAGCAAAAATCAAAGGCGTTGGCGTTGAACTGCAGATACCTGAATTTTATCTTGGCGATTTTGAAAAAGTAAAAAAATCGTATCTCACAGAACTTTATGAGCAAGGCACAAAAATGTTGGAGGACAATAAATTCGCAGATGCTGAAAACAACTTCAACGAGATTGGAAGATTGGATCCTAACTTTAAAGATGCCGGAGATTTAAAAGATATCGCCTATCTCGAACCCATCTATCAAAAAGCAAAAACCGAATTCGAAGCGAAGCATTACCGCGCTGCATACAATGGTTTCATTAAAGTTGAAGAACGTAAATTGGGCTACAAAGAATCTGCTGACCTCAAGAACAAATGTCTGGAAAAAGGCAAATACACTGTGGCCCTTCTTCCTTTTACCAACGGCACCAATATGCAGGGAAGCGACACAAAAGCAACCGCCTATATACTTAATGCGTTAACTCAAATTAACGACCCGTTTCTTCACGTGATCGATAGAGAAAATTTGAACAACATTCTTGCTGAACAGCGCATTCAAATGAGCGGTATTTTTTCTGAATCAAATGCTGTTGAAATCGGTAAAATTTCAGGAGCTAGGGCACTTATTACCGGGACTGTATTGAATCACACGGTGCAAAATGGACAATTGAGAAAAGTTACCCGAAACGGTTTTGAATCGTATCAAGTCAAAAAGGTAAACGCAGAAGGAAAGACATTCTACGACACCGAATACAAGTCTGTTCAATTCGACGAATACTACAATTACTCAGAATCAAATGTTTCCATTCAATATAAAATGACGTCAATTGAAACGGCTTCTTTAATAAAGAACGACATCTTCACCGAGAAGAATAAGGACGAGGTTATTTATGCCATTTACGGAGGAAACACGAACAATTTATTTCCAGCAAATGGAAATGTTGTAAACACTAACAATCGCGATAGAAACGCTTTAAAAGACATGTTGAACGCTCGCAGAAATGTTCGCGATGGAAATGACATTGCGAATGAACTGTACATTGAAATTGCCAAGAAAATTGCAGAAAACGTCAAAACACAAATGCAAACGCTAGTTCCTTAATGAAATTATTTTTTAAATACTTCCTGTTTCTCGTAGTCATTCTGCTGAACGCCTGCAGAGGAAAAGAAACTGTTAAAACAGTTGTTCCTCCTCCACAACCAAAGCCAGAATGGGTTTCTGCGCGACCTGTAAACTCCTCTTATTACATTGGAATTGCCACTTGCTCGAAAACCACACAGCCCGCAGATTTTCAGGCCATCGCTAAAAAGCTCGCGCTGAATGATCTTGCAACAGAAATTTCTGTTAAGGTGGAAGGACAAACATTTTTCAACACCATGGAAGTAAATAAGGCCTTCAATGAAAGTTTTAGTTCAAATGTAACTACCTCTTCTTCTGAAATGCTCGAAGACTTCGAAGTCGCCGGCATCTGGGAAGACAAAGAGATGTACGCCATTTATTATAAGCTGAACAAATTCGACTATCAAAGTAAAAAAGCTCAGAAAAAAGAGAATACTTTAAAAGCTGCTTTTGATTATTTAATTAAAGGAAGAGAGGCTAAGAAATTGGGCAATATCCCTTCCGCCATTGATCTTTTCTACCACGGTCTTTTTTCTCTGAAGCCCTATTGGACAGAAGTAAACCAAATGAAAGATGAGAGCGGAAAGGACATCTTCATTGACAACGAACTATTTTCTGAAATCCGAGCAGTTCTTGCAGATCTCCGATTCGAAACACCTTTGAAGAACATTGTACTTTCCTCTTCTAACTCTTTCAAAACGCAAGTGCCTGTAATGGTAACCTACAAAGGCGTTGGCGTTCGCGGAATCAATGTAAAGTATGTTTATCAGCGGGACAACTACATGAACCCAAAAACAGCAATGTCGGATAATGATGGAATTATTCTCGCCGATATCGATAACATTAGCCTGAAGACCAAAAACAATGCACTCGAGTTAAGTCTAGTCATTGACGCATTAGTTCCACAAGATTTAGATTCAGACCTGGCATTGGCACTCGTTGCTGGAATTAATACCGACCAAAGAAAAATACCTATTGAAGTTCTTGCTCCTAGTTTTTTTGTCACATCTAATGAATTCAAATTAGATGGAACGAAAACCTCTACTCTTGCTGAATCTGCGCGAAACACTTTAATAAGCAAAGGAATGAGAATAGCAACGAGCGAAACTTCTGCAGACTTTGTAATTTATATAAACATAAACCCTAGAGCCGGCGAAGACATTCAGGGATTTAAGGTGGCTTATATCGATGGAAAGATTACAGTTAACGACACAAAAACAAGCTCTGCTATTTTCGAAAAAAGCATCAATGGAGTGAAGGGAGTACAACTTTCTCACGAAAACGCAGTCTTAGAAGCATACAAAAAAGAAAGAGAAAATATTGAAACGACGCTGATTAACGAAATAATTAAAATAATTTTGTAAGTTTGGCATAATAACTGAAAACAACAATTCAACTAATATCTTGACATAATGAAAACACGTATTACCCTTTTAGCAATTGCTGCAGTGACAATGATTGCTATCCCATCTTGCAAAAAGAACAAAGACGAAGTAAAAACTCCAGATCCAAAAGGAGAAGTAATCATCAACGAGTATTGCTCGGGTTCTGAATACAAAAGCACCAAAGAAGCTTTCCGTTCAACTGCTACCGGCGAGAGCATGGATCGTGAAACGGCTAAGAAAAAAGCTCGTTCAAACTCTATGTCTGAAATGGCAAAAACAATTAACGCTACAATGAAAATTGTTGGAGACAACTACGTTAACTCAACTGAAGTCAATAACAAAGAGGAAGTTACTGAGTCTTTCAACGAAATGGCTCGCACAGTAGTTGACCAAGAGCTTCGCGGTTGTATCGAAATCTGTGAGAGATTAACTCAACGTCCTGACGGAACATATGTAAGTTATGTTGCTCTTGAATTAAGCGGGAACTCAATTGCAGATGCTTACCAAAGCGGTTTGTCTAAAAACGACAAATTGAAAGCAGACTACAACTACGAGAAATTCAAAGAGACTTTCGACAAAGAAATGGAGAAACTTTCTCAAGGTAAATAATCTTTAACCTCTTCAAAAAGGTCACTTCGGTGACCTTTTTTTTTCACTATGAAATCACTTTTTAGCATAATTCTAGCATTCGCTTTTTCGATTGGTTTTGCACAAACCAATCTGAAACTTCATGTGGAAAACATTCCTGCACAGAATTCGAAAAAAGTATTTTTGGAAGCTTTTGAAAAAGATCAATGGCAAATTCTTGCCAATGCCGATTTAGATGTTGCCAATAACGTTTCCCTTACATTTTCACCTTCCCATGCTGGTCAGTGCCGCTTGCGATTTTCAGGAACAGGAAAGGCCTGGACTGATTTCTATGTGAACCCGAAAACACTTCCGAAGTCAATTGAGATAACGCTCGATTTTTCAAAACTAAACGGTCTACCCTCTTCGTTATATAATTCAACAGAGCAAACAGATTATGTTGAACTGGCTAACCTCTATTCGGCCCTTCAACTCGAATACGACGCCTATAAATCTATCTCGCATCCTGCTTTTCTTAACAAGCAAAAAATCATCAACAATAGAATTATCGAGAAGGGAAAAGGAGGTGTTCAATCGGAAGTTTTCCCGAACATTGCTCCGCTTTTCTCAAGAAGACTTCCCCATGATTTCATGCAATTTGACAGCACCATTTATTTCAAGCATTTTCTCGGAAACGTTGATTACAACAACGAAATTATTCTTTTCCATTACGCCTTCGTTCGTGGACTAAACCAATACTTCAATCAACTATACAAAGCTTATCCGAAAGAATATGCTCAGAAATTCACCGATGAACTTCTAGGCAGAATGGGTGAAAACGAAGCCGTGAATCAGTATTTGCATTCTTTCATTTTGAACAAAATGTTGGATTATAAAAACGAAGACGGACTTAGCTATTACTTGAATAACTATGCAGACGGGTGTTCCGACAATGCTTCGTTCAATGTGAATACGAAGAACCTCATTGAATCGTTAAAGAATTGCGCTCCCGGCAAAAAAGCCGCTGAACTGAAATACCCCAACCCAGATGGTAAAATAATTTCGTTGGAAGAAACCTGCAAGAAGAATAAAATTACGCTAGTCATGTTTTGGAGAAGCAATTGCTCGCATTGCGAAGAATTTCACCCACAACTCTTAGAAATTTACAAGAAATACCACGATAAGGGCTTGGAAGTCTATGCCATTTCCATTGATAAAGAAGAAGCCCCCTGGAAAAATCATCTTGCAACACATCAGCAGCCCTGGATTAACGTTCTTCCTCCAATGGACAAGCGTCCGTTTCTCGCTAAGCACTATCCCTCCCCATCTACACCAACATTAATTGCACTTGATTCCAACATGAAAGTCGTGAGCAGACTCATTATGAGAAGTAAGTTGGAAAATTTCCTTGAAGAAAATAAGGCTTATTTTAAATAACCCATTACTTTTGCTCTTTACAAATCAGAATGACCAAAGTAGACGTATTGTTAGGCCTTCAATGGGGCGACGAAGGAAAAGGAAAAATTGTCGATGTATTAACTCCGAAATATGACATCGTAGCCAGATTTCAAGGTGGACCAAACGCCGGCCATACACTTGAATTCAATGGAACAAAACACGTTCTTCACACCATTCCTAGTGGAATTTTTCACGAGCATGTGACTAATATCGTTGGAAACGGAGTTGTTATTGACCCTATCGTTTTCGCTACGGAAATCGAAAAACTCAAAGCAAAAAATGTTGATGTAGCTGCGCGACTTCTTATTTCGAAAAAAGCGCATCTCATTCTCCCAACACACAAACTTCTAGATGCAGCGTCAGAAGCTGAAAAAGGAAAATCGAAAATTGGATCTACCCTGAAAGGAATTGGCCCAACTTATATGGACAAAACCGGTCGTAACGGTTTACGAATTGGAGACATTCTTTCTGAAAATTTCATTGAGAAGTATAATACGCTTGTTGAAAAGCACAAAAAAATGCTTTCGCATTTTCAATTTGAATATTCATTAGATGAAATGGAAACCGCTTGGTTCGAAG
>CANKYR010000013.1 GCA_947488195.1 Flavobacteriales bacterium | reverse complement strand
CGCGTTCGCGGAGTCACTCCCTTCCCTGGCGCGTTCACCACCTTTCAAGGTAAGATCTTAAAAATTCACAAAGGCCTTCCTGAAGAAACCGAACATTCATTCGAGTTGGGTTCTTTTCATTCCGACAACAAGACTTTTTTGAAGTTGGCGGTGAATGGAGGGTTTTACAGTTTGATTGAGGTGCAGCTTGAAGGGAAGAAACGAATGGCGGTGGATGAGTTCTTGCGCGGAGTGAACATCCCATTGTGAATATGCTTTTCATTCAGGAAGTTTCAATGAGATAAAAAATGTATTTTTGAAATCTAAATCTTAATCATATGTCAAGTCAATTACTCAAAGGCAAAAAAGGAATTATCAGTGGTGCATTGAATAACATGAGTATCGCATGGAAAGTGGCCGAACGTGCTGCTGAAGAAGGTGCTGAAATTGTTTTAACCAATGCTCCTATTGCCATGCGCATGGGTGAAATCAACGGTTTGGCTGAAAAGATTAACGCTCCAATTTTCGCTGCAGATGCAACGAACGAAGCAGATTTAGAAACCCTTTTCGATAAGTCTATGGAACACTTTGGTGGGAAAGTAGATTTCGTTTTGCACAGCATTGGCATGTCGCCAAACGTTCGTAAAGGCAGACATTACACAGATTTGAACTACGAGTGGTACAAGCAATCTTTAGATGTAAGCGCAATGTCGTTGCACAAGATGTTGGCGATGGCCTATAAGAAAGACGCCATTAGCGACTGGGGAAGTGTGGTTGCATTAAGCTACATTGCTGCACAGCGCACGTTCCCAGATTATTCAGACATGGCAGACGCGAAAGCGTTGTTGGAAAGCATTGCGCGCAGCTTCGGTTACCATTACGGTACCGCGAAGAAAGTGCGTATCAACACCATTTCTCAATCTCCAACAGTGACCACTGCCGGATCAGGCGTAAAAGGATTCGACGGCTTCATTAGTTTCGCAGAAGAAATGTCTCCACTTGGAAATGCAGATGCGTTGGCATGTGCAGACTATTGCATCTCGTTGTTCAGCGACTTAACGCGCTACGTAACCATGCAGAACCTCTTCCACGACGGCGGATTCTCATCAACCGGTGTCACTCCTCCGGTGATTGAGCGATTCACGAAATAATTTTTTTCTGAACCTTTTCCGGCTATTCGTTCCAAGCTTTTCGCTTCGCTCAAAGGCTTTCCACTGCTATCCGGGGTACTGAGGAACTGCGTTGTTTGTACTACGTAATTGGAAAATCGAAGATTTTATTTCTACTGCGTAATTCCTCCCGGTAGCTATCGGGATTCATAATTGGAACTGCGTTGCTTTGAGCTCGCACTGCGAGCGGCATCCGAAATGCCCCCAGTGAAGCTGGGGGAAAATGCTCCAAGTTTAATTTCGCTTCAAAAAGGAGGGCCATTCAGCGAAGATGATTAAGAACCTCATTTATAAATCCATCCATGCGGGAAAAAGCAAACCATCGTTTCCCTAAATCTTTCAGTGAGGCTCCAAGATGATACAACTCATCTTCATCAAGTATTAAGAATCTATCGTGAGTGTTTTTTAGAATTCGAATTTCAATAGGAGGATATTGCGAATTGTGCTTTTCTAAATCTAACCTCAGCGTATCACTCATTCGTTCAGTATAGATTGTGCATTTACATTTTTTATTTCTTTTCGAAAGCTGAAGAAGGGTACTTTCATCAATGTAATTATCAATGAGAATAATAGATTTTTTAGCTTTGGAAATAAGTTCACTTGAAAAGACATACGCGTCAAATGTTTGATCATTAAAAAAGATTCCAGAAGATGACTTGTGATTGTTTTCAAGTTTCGAGAATAAGATATCAATCCTTTTAGACTCGTTTTCAACCCGATGCTCTAGTGCGTACAACTTGTCAATCATAGCATGTTCCAAATAAGTTTTCTTTCGGAATTGAATGAATGAATTTATGATGTGAATACTCATCTGTACAGCAATCTCCGACCTTAGGATTGTTGCGATCATAGCAATTCCATAGTCTGTAAAAGCGAAAGGAAATGCACTTGAATGCTTTAGTATATGGAACCGGTCGCAATTTGCGACCAGTTCATTTTTTTCTAAATTGTTTAATTGGAATAGGAAATTGTACGGAAATCTAGCAACGTTCCTTTTTACTTGCTCATTGAGCCGTTTGGTTGTGGTTCCGAAGAACTCAGCCAAATCTCTATCCAACATCACTTGCATACCACGCATGGTAAAGATTCGCGATTCAATTTCCGATTTAATTAGGTTTTGTTCCATACCTGCAAACCTATTTCGGAGCTTTCGAATTTGAGCTAATTTTTATATGCAGTTTATATGCTGTTTATTCGGTGGAACTGCGTTGTTGGAACTTCGTTGTTGGAACTGTGTTGTTGGAACTGAGTTGTTAGAAAGTCGAAGACCCTCGTCCTTCGGACCTTCGCGATGAAGTCGCCCTCGCAAAGCTTATTGCCTTCGCGATGAAGTCGCCCTCGCAAAGCTTATTGCCTTCGCGATGAAGTCGCCTTCGCAAAGCCATTTGCCCTCGCGAAGCAAATTGCTTCGCAATGTGGTATTTTTGCAACAGATAAAACTCAAATGCACGGAAAAGGAAAACGAATAGCAGTTATTGGCGGTGGAGCAGCAGGAATCTTCGGTGCAATACGCTTGGCGGAACTGCTACCAGAAGCAGAGGTAATCGTATTTGAAAAAAGTAAGAACCTACTGAGCAAAGTGAAAGTGAGCGGCGGCGGTAGATGCAACGTTACACACTCGTGCTTCGAACCGAAAGAACTAGTGAAGTTCTATCCACGTGGAAGCAAAGAATTGCTCTCGCCGTTCTTTTCGTTTCAACCTTCCAACATGATTTACTGGTTGCTTGATCGCGGTGTGGAAACACATACCGAAGAAGACGGACGCATGTTTCCTTCCACCAATAAATCGCAAACCATTATCGATTGCTTCATGAATGAAGCGGAAAAGCTCGGTGTTCAAATCAAGACCGAATACGCAGCAGATCTCTCGTTCCTTCAATCGTACGATGCTGTATTAATGACGGCCGGTTCCAGCGAACTCGTGTGGAAAGACCTTGAATCCCACGGTGTGCCTTGCGTTCCGCGCGTCCCTTCCCTATTCACCTTCCACATAAACGATAAATCGCTTCACGAACTTTCAGGGATTTCTGTTCCGCAGGCACAACTGGAAATTCGCGATACGAAAATAAAAACCAACGGTCCATTGCTCATTACGCATTGGGGATTAAGCGGTCCGGCTGTGCTGAAAGCCTCTGCCTTCGGCGCACTCGCGTTGGCCGAGAAAAATTACGAAGCCACCGTTCGCATCAACTGGATCAATCAAAACTTCAACGACACACTCGATGAATTGAAAGATCTTCGAGAAAGTCATCCGAAGAAAATGTGCGTCACGTTTAATCCGTATCAACTCTCTTCGAGATTGTGGAATTGGCATTTGCAACGCGCCGACCTCTTCCTCAAAGACTGGGCGAACAGCAGCAACAAGTCGCTCGAAATTTTGGCTGAATCTCTCGTGCGTTGCGACCTTCCAGTGACGGGCAAGAGTACGTTCAAAGAAGAATTCGTAACTGCCGGAGGAGTAGATTTGAAGCATGTGAACTTTCAAACCATGGAACACAAGCTTGTTCCGAATTTATATTTCGCTGGTGAAGTCTTGAACATTGATGCTGTTACCGGCGGATATAATTTTCAAGCAGCCTGGACCACCGCGTGGATTGCCGCACAAGGAATTGCAGATAAATTAGCAGAATGAGTCACGAAGAATACATGCAAATAGCCCTCGACCTTTCCTTGTATGGAATGGGTTCCGTGGCTCCCAACCCCATGGTGGGATGCGTAATCGTGCACAACGACGAAATTATTTCCAAAGGATATCACACCGCTTACGGTGAACCCCACGCCGAAGTTGAAGCCATTCGCTACGTAGAAGACAAAAGTATTTTTAAGGAATGCACCCTCTACGTCACCCTCGAACCCTGCGCACATTTCGGCAAGACTCCACCCTGCGCAAACCTCATTACTGACATGGGCATTCCGCGCGTTGTCATTGGCACACGCGACCCCTTCAGCGAAGTAAACGGAAGAGGCATTGAGCACCTGAAAGCCAATGGCGTTGAGGTAATCGAAGGAATTCTCGAAGATGATTGTCGATTCTTGAATCGCAGATTCTTCACCTTCCACGAAAAAAAACGTCCGTATATAATTTTGAAATGGGCACAAACCGCAGACGGATTCATGGACAAGATTCGTGAAGAAAACGAACACGGCTCCTTCCCTATTTCTTCTTTTGAATCGCGACAGTTGGTTCACCAGTGGCGCAGTTTGGAACAGGCGATTTTAGTTGGACCAACAACAGCGCTTAACGACGATCCGGCATTGACGGTGCGTTTGGTAGAAGGCGAAAATCCGATTCGCATTGTGATCGATGAAAAAGGATGTCTTCCAGAAGAGCTTCAGTTGTTCAACAACGAAGTGCGAACCATTGCCTTGGTTGGAAAAGATGTTATGCCAAGATATGCGTGCGAAATTCTTCCCCTTGAAAAATCGGGCGTTGAAGAATGGATGCGTGTTTTGCACGAAGCGAACATTCAAAGCATTTTGGTGGAAGGCGGCGCAGGCATACTGAATACATTTATTGAAAGTGGACAGTGGGATGAAATTCGCGTCTTCACTTCCAACAATAAAATAGAGCGCGGATTGAAAGCTCCGAAGCAAGTCGGAACGGGCTATTCAGAAAAAAATATTGGGGGAGATTTATTGACGGTTACTGTAAACAAATGATCTACCTCATTTTCAGTGTCATCACCAACGCCGCCATCTACTGGCTCTTCAAATACTTCGAGCGCATTGAAGCGAAGATCTTTGAAACCATTGTCTTCAACTACATCGTTGCGTTTACTTGCGGAATTTTCTTCGTCCCGAATGTCCATGACGCCTTCCAAAGCGCCTTGCAATTTCCGGTTTGGAGCGTAGCTGGATTAATCATGGGTTCGCTCTTCATTTCCGTTTTTTACTTCATGGCCATTACAGCCAAGAAGTCTGGAATTGCGATGGCCACGCTTAGTTCGAAGATGTCGTTGGTCTTAGCTGTTATTGCTTTAGCCTTATTGGGAAAGGGTGAAATAACAATATTGAAAGCCATTGCGCTCCTTATTGCTATGTTCGGATTGTACATTTTTAGTGTAGACCGAAAGAGTAAATTCAACAAGGACATGCTCATGTATCCGATTATACTCTTGCTCGGTAGCACTAGCGTGGATTTCAGTATCGCGTATTTTCAAGGTTTCACCACGAATCAGAATGAGCTCTCGTTTTTCACCTGCATGCCTTTCATGGGTGCGGGCATTATTGGAATTAGTATCTTGATTTACAAGCTCGTTTTCCGAAAGGAAAAATTCCCATTGAAAGAATTGGGGACAGGCGTTTTGCTTGGATTGGTTAACTACGGATCAATATTTTTCACCATAGAATTTTATCATAGCGGTTGGATGCCGGAAAGCACCGGATTAGCAATCAATAATCTTTTGGTGCTTGTTGTTGGTTCTATTGGCGCGGTTTTTATATTTAAAGAAAAACTAAACCGAAGAAAGATTCAAGGATTAATCTTTTGTATACTCGCATTATTACTTTTATTATGAAATTAAAATTCGTTCAAGCCTTATCGGTATTCATTGTTATCGTTGGAAGCGCAATTTGCTCGAACGCAAAAGCTCAAGCTTTCACTACAGCCCAGCTCGATTCAGCAAACACGGCAAAGTCTATTACTCAGCTTTCTTCCGAAGAAAAGAATGTCATTAAGCTCATCAACTTAGCGCGCATGTATCCGAAACAATTCGCAAAGAATTATGTTGCGAAATACGATGAGAAGAAAACGGGTTATGCCTATGATGCATCTTATACAAAAGACAAAAACTCTCTCATTTCAGAATTGAACGCCATGAAGCCTTTGAAACCGCTGGTATTCGACAGCGAGATGTATGAGCTTGCAAAATGTTGGTGCGTTGAGTCCGGGAAATCTGGAGCGATTGGGCATAATAGAAAAACCTGTAAATCAGGTTACAACGGAGAATGCTGCAGTTACGGATTTGATGGAGCATTAGACATCGTTATGCAGTTGATGATTGATAATGGAGTTCCAGGTTACGGTCATCGCAAGATTATCCTCACATCCTATTACACCAAAATTGGAATTAAAAACGGCTCACACAAAAAGTACACTTACCATTCGGTCATTGATTTCAAATAAAAAAGGCCGCTCTCGCGGCCTTTTCGTTGTCTTATCAAAAATTACTTCGACATCTTCTCAGCTAATTTCAAAGCTTCGAATAGGTTTACAACCTTACCAGACTTCGAAAGCTTTCCGAATTTAATCTTCTTCTCTTCGTCACCTGGCATTACAACTTTATGCTTCTTGTAAGAAATACCAGACTTGATAATAATCTCGCGAACTTGAGTTCCAGAAAGATTTGGATAGTAAGAAAGAATTGCCGCAGCAACACCAGCAGTAACCGGAGAAGCCATACTTGTTCCGCTTAATGGACCGAATTCGTTGTCTAGGATAGTTGCGTAGATATCTACACCCGGAGCGTAAATGTCAACGGTCTTGTCGCCGTAGTTAGAGAAGTCTGCCGACAAGTGATCAATAGAATTGTCGCTCGCACCAATTTCCAACCAAGTTGAACAAGTCTTTCCGTTTGCATAACGTGGAGTTGGGAAATTGTCTTTCGAATCAATATCCTTCGCGTCGTTACCTGCAGCGTGAACCAACAATACTCCTTTCGATTCAGCATACATAACCGCTTCGTCTACAACATCCTTATTCGGAGAATGAGATTTCCCGAAACTCATGTTAATGACACGTGCACCGTTATCTGCCGCATAACGAATCGCATTCGCAACGTCTTTGTCGCGCTCGTCTCCGTCTGGCACACAACGAATAATCATCAATTGAGCAGTCTTACAAATGCCGTCCATTCCTGTTCCGTTGTTCGTTGCACCAACAATTCCTGCAACGTGTGTTCCGTGAAGAGCTTCAGGACCATCGATGTGGTTGTTACCGTAGTTGCGCTCACGTGGATTGCTGTAATCGTCGCCCACCATGGTGCGCGGATTGAAATCTATGTTGTACGAATAATCCAATTGCGTACTGAAATAACTTACATATTCATCCAAGTTAATTCCACGCATCATAATGTTCAACACCATTCCTTTTGCTGCTTTCCCTTCATCGTCTGTTGGCTCATAGGCAGCCAATTGCTCTGCTGTGAAGTCGTTTCCCAAAGCCATAGTCAATACTTCTTTGCTAGCCTTGAATTGGCCATAAAAAGCGTTGAACTGATCTGCTTCTGCTTTTACTTCCCCCACTCGCTTTTCGTATTCAGCTTTTGTCTTCTCGTATTTCGCGAAATCTGCTTTGTCTGCAGCAGCAATAGACGCAGCATCTTTTCCTTCGAAACGCTTTTTCAACATGCCGTAAACACGCGTGAATTCCAAATTGTCTTGCTTCACATCGCCGCCTTTTCCACCAATGAAACTCCATCCGTGAACATCATCGATGTAACCATTCTTATCGTCGTCAATTCCGTTATTCGCAATCTCACCTTTGTTTGTCCAAATATTCGCGTTCAAATCTTTGTGAAAAGTCTCCGATCCACTGTCAATGATTGCAACAACCACAGGTGTAGCCGTCTTTCCTTTTTCAGCCATGTACGCATGTGCCTTCACCGCACTCACTCCAGGAAGCCCGTCGGTAGCCATGTCTGCGTGTTGCCACTGCGTTTTAATATCGGCGTTCTGCGCAGAAACCGCGAACGGAATAAATAATGCCGAGAAAACAATGGAAGCGAATCTTTTCGGTAAGAAAGAATTCTGCTTCGAATTCAAAATTGGTTTGTTCATATGTGTTTAGTTGTTGTTGCGAAATAAGGAAAGAAAGTTCGGATTATTGCTTCATAATATATAAAAATATGTCATTTCCATCAGATCTTGAAATTGCACAGGCGTGCAAGATGAAGCACATCAATGAAATTGCTTCGAAATTGAATATCAATATCGATGACCTAGAGCATTACGGCAAGCACAAAGCGAAGCTTCCGCTCAATCTAATTGACGAAGCAAAAGTGAAGCAGTCGAAATTAGTTTTAGTAACTGCAATTACTCCAACACCAGCCGGAGAAGGAAAGACAACCACTTCCATTGGTTTGAATGAAGGGTTGAATAAATTAGGAAAGAAAGCGGTTGTGGTTCTGCGCGAGCCTTCGTTAGGGCCCGTTTTCGGAATTAAAGGCGGTGCAGCTGGAGGCGGATACGCTCAAGTGGTTCCTATGGAAGACATCAATCTTCATTTCACCGGTGACTTCGCTGCCATTGAAAAAGCGAACAACTTGCTTTCAGCATTAATAGACAACAACCTTCAAAATAAACAAGGAAACTTGGGTCTTGATCCACGTTTGATTTATTGGAAACGCGTAATGGACATGAACGATCGTTCGTTGCGAAACATTACCATAGGTTTGGGTGGAACCGGAAACGGTATTCCGCGTCAAGACGGATTCAACATTACTCCTGCTTCTGAAGTCATGGCAATTCTTTGCATGAGTAAAGACCGCGAGGACTTGAAAAATAAATTGGGAAACATCTTCGTTGGATTCACCTACGATCGCAAGCCCATCTATGCGCGCGATTTGAAAGCGGAAGGTGCTATGGCGCTTCTCTTGAAAGATGCCATTATGCCGAACTTGGTTCAAACCTTAGAGGGCAATCCTGCTATTCTTCACGGTGGTCCATTCGCAAACATTGCGCAAGGAACCAACACCATTATGGCAACGAAGATGGGAATGTCTTTAGCCGATTATGTTGTTACTGAAGCTGGATTCGGTGCCGATTTGGGTGCTGAGAAATTCATGCACATCAAGTGCGGCGCAGCAGGTATTGCTCCAGATGCAATTGTTCTTGTGGCTACCGTTCGCGCTTTGCGTCATCACGGTGGTGCGAAAAAAGAAGAATACAACACCGCTAACATGGAGCGCGTAACCAACGGTTTCGCGAACCTTGAAAAGCACATAGAGAACTGCAAGAAGTTCGGAATAACTCCGGTTGTTGCCTTGAACCACTTCCCTACCGATTCGCAAGAAGAGATCGATTTCGTTATTGCGAAATGTGCTACAATGGGCGTGAAAGCAGTTGTTGCAAGAGGTTTCTCAGATGGTGGAAACGGTATGATGAATTTGGGTGAAGCCGTATTGGATGTGATTGAAAACGGAAATAACGCGTTCCGCAGACTATACTCCAACGATCAACCAGTAAAGGAAAAGATTGAAATCATTGCGAAAGAAATCTACGGAGCTGAACGCGTGAACTACTCGAAAGAAGCGGAAGGAAATCTTCGCACGATAGAGAAATTAGGCATTGCCAACTTCCCTATTTGTATGGCCAAGACGCAAAAGTCTTTCAGCGATGACGAATCGAAAATTGGTCGTCCAACAGGATTCACCATCACGGTTCGTGAATTCGAATACGCTGTAGGTGCTGGATTCATTATTCCTATTTTGGGTGAAATGATGCGCATGCCAGGTTTACCGGCTGTTCCAGCAAGTGAGCATATGGACATTGATAACAACGGTGTTATTACTGGATTGTCTTAAATCATGAAGGCATCTATAAACTACCAAGCATTGAAGAACGGGCAGCCCGTCTCCGATGCATTGGTTGTTGAAGTGCCTGTTCAATTATTTATTGAAGAAGAACCGCTCACAGTTTCTATGTGCACGCCTACTCACATTCGTGAATGGGCTTATGGAATTTTATTTACGGAAGGAATAATTCGTTCTGCTGATCAAGTTCTTTCCTATTCTGAAGAAGAAGTCGATCATCAGATAACCATTCGAGTTTCTCTTAATAATCTCACACAGGCCATCACGAACAAGCGTTCGTTACTTAGTGTGTCTGCGTGTGGGATATGCGGGAAGACGGCGTTTGAGCCCCCGACACTTCGTGATGACCGCGAAGCGGATGACGAACGAAGTTCGATGACACCAAGCGATGACGAACGAAGTTCGATGACACCAAGTGATGACGAACGAAGTTCGATGACACTTCGTGATGACCGCGGAGCGGATGACGAGCAGAGCTCGATGACACTTCGTGATACTATTGCGAAAATGATGATTCAGTTGCGAGAGGTGCAAACGTTGTTTGAAGAGACAGGCGGATGTCATGCGGCGGGAGTGTTCAATAGAGAAGGCCAGCTTATTTTCGCAAGCGAAGACATTGGTCGACACAACGCCGTTGACAAAGTAATCGGACATCTACTCCTGAACAATCAACTACGCTCGGCCAAATACATCGTGGTAAGCGGAAGGGTTTCTTATGAGATTGTCGCGAAGTGCTTTGCTGCGGGGATACCCAATCTAGCGGCTGTTTCTTCTCCTTCATCTTTAGCCGTAGACTACGCAAAAGAATTAGGCCTATCGCTCTTTGCCTTCTGCCGAGAGAATCGCGTGACACAATACGCCTAAATAAAAATGCCCCTTCCGAAGAAGAGGCATTTCATTTTCCTTGAAAATATTCTTATTTCTTAGAATAAACTTTTATCAAAGTAATGTCGAACATTAACGTTGAATACGGAGGAATTGGTCCTTGATCCATATCACGATAAGCCAACGCAGAAGGAATGAATAAACGAATCTTTCCACCTTCTTTTACCTTTTGCAATCCTTCTGTGAATCCTGGGATTAAACCGCCCAAGTTAAACGTCACAGGCTTTCCAGCATCAGATGCATCGAATGTTTCTCCGTTCATTAATTTTCCAACATACTCCACTTGAACTGAATCTTGCTCAGTTGCATAAGCTCCCGTTCCTTCTTGTGTAACCATGTACATCAATCCAGACTCAGCAACTTGAATACCTGGAGTGTTCTTCATAATAGAATCGAGAACGGCAGTTTCATTCGATTTAACTGAAGCCAATTTCGCTTTTTCACGACGTTGGAAATAGTTGTCTAAGAACATTTGCGCTTCTTCCATTTCCATTCCTGCAGCTCCGTTAGCAGCCTTTTCGAAAATGTTGTAGTTAATCAATGAATCAATCTCCATGCGGTGCATGTTCTCACCAATAGCCAATCCTAATGCAAATGACAGACTGTCGTTGGTTGAAGTTAAAGCAACCGTTGCTGCTGTTCCGCCATGTCCCTTTTCAGAAATATGTGGAGCAATTACTAATGCAACGATAGACATTAACTTAATTAAGATGTTCATTGAAGGACCAGATGTGTCTTTGAAAGGATCACCAACAGTATCTCCAGTTACAGAAGCTTTGTGTGGCTCAGACTTCTTGTAGAACATCTCACCGTCAATCTCAACTCCTTTCTCAAATGACTTCTTCGCGTTGTCCCATGCACCACCTGCGTTCGATTGGAACATTCCCATCAATACACCCGATACTGTCACACCCGCAAGCAAACCACCCAATACTTCTGGACCGAAAATGAATCCAACAACTACTGGAGTGATCAATGCAATAGCTCCAGGAGCAATCATTTCACGAATAGATGCTTCAGTAGAAATAGCAACACACTTCTCGTATTCTGGTTTCGCTTTGTATTCCATAATTCCTGGAATCTCGCGGAACTGACGACGAACTTCGTTCACCATATCCATGGCTGCACGTCCAACCGCTGCAATACACAAAGAAGAGAATATAAATGGAATCATTCCACCTACAAACAATCCTGCTAATACTGGCGCTTTGTAAATGTCAATCGCATCAATTCCTGCAATACCTACGAACGCTGCGAACAACGCCAATGAAGTCAATGCCGCAGAAGCAATCGCAAATCCTTTTCCAGTCGCTGCAGTTGTGTTACCAACAGCATCTAGGTTATCTGTACGGTGACGAACTTCTTCCGGAAGTTGGCTCATTTCAGCAATACCACCCGCGTTATCTGCGATTGGTCCGAATGCATCAATTGCCAATTGCATAGCAGTTGTAGCCATCATACCTGCAGCTGCAATAGCCACACCGTATAAACCTGCGAACTCGTATGAACCGTAAATACCGGCAGCCAATACCAAGATTGGAAGAACTGTAGATTCCATTCCCACTGACAAACCACCAATGATGTTTGTTGCGTGTCCAGTTGCAGATTGTCTAATGATAGACATTACAGGACGCTTGCCCATTGCAGTATAGTACTCGGTAATGATGCTCATTAAAGCACCAACCACCAAACCTACCATGATTGCCCAGAACACTCCCATTTTTGTTACAACAACTCCACGAGCAGAATCTGTCCATGTCATGGTCTCTGGCAACATCCAGTTAACGATTACAAAAGAGGCAATGGCTGTAAGAATAATACTTGACCAGTTACCTAAGTTCAAAGCATTTTGAACGTTACCCATTTCGTCTTTCACACGAACGAACAACATACCAATGATTGAGAATACAATTCCTAATCCAGCAATCAACATTGGCAATAAGATTGGAGCAATTCCGCCGAAATCATCTTTCGAAATCAACTCTCTTCCCAATACCATAGTTGCTAAGATGGTTGCAACATAAGAACCGAACAAGTCAGCTCCCATACCCGCAACGTCACCTACGTTGTCACCCACGTTATCTGCAATAGTTGCTGGGTTACGCACGTCATCCTCAGGGATACCTGCTTCAACCTTTCCAACAAGGTCAGCTCCAACGTCAGCAGCTTTGGTATAAATACCTCCACCCACACGAGCAAACAATGCAATTGATTCAGCACCCAAAGAGAATCCCGCAAGAACCTCCAATGCTTTTTCCATTTCCACTCCGTTTACACTTGCACCGACAGACTTAACGTAGATCGTGTACAACAAAATGAACAATGAACCCAATCCAATTACAGCCAAACCAGCAACACCAAGACCCATTACAGATCCTCCGGTGAAACTAACTTTTAACGCTTGTGATAAACTTGTGCGTGCAGCTTGTGTTGTACGAACGTTCGCTTTAGTTGCGATGTTCATTCCAATATAACCTGCTAATGCAGAAAGGACAGCTCCAAATATGAATGAAATTGCAATCACTGGAGAAGATGTCTCAACAAGGGTTCCAGACCACGCCAATAGCGCACCTGCAATAACCACGAAGTAAGCCAACACCTTCCACTCTGCCTTTAAGAATGCCATAGCACCTTTTGCAATATAACCAGCAAGCTCTTGCATGTTTTCATCTCCAGCATCTTGCTTAGTTACCCAAGCCGACTTAATAGCCATGAATAAAATTCCAAGCAGACCTAACGCTGGAATTGAATAGAGCACGATATCGCCCCATTGTAAGTTTCCCATAATTTATTTTTTACTGTTAAACGGGTGCAAAAATAGGTGTTTTTGTGTTTCGTGCAAAAACTAATTTACAGCCCTACTTGACCTTAATTTCCTGAATATCTTTCAGCAGCTCATGCGTGCCTTCCACGAACGTGGAAATTTTCGCTTTTTCCTCTGAACTCAAATCGTATTTCTCTGGATGAAGCTCCCAATTCGGTCGCACCGTAGGTGCAATTTAATAAAGCAATCTTCACTCCTTTCACTTCTTGAATCAACGGGTAATGCTGGTCTCCGGAACTCTATATTCCATAAAAAAATGAAAGTAGCACAAATAAAGAATTCCCTGCAGTCTTTATCATATGTTGATTCGATTGCATAAAACGAATATATAACTTCAAGTCTATCTTTGCACAGCATGAATCACAGCAGTCAACTCGCAACCCAAGCCCAAAGCGCCATTCGATACAGTATTGTTGTGAATTTTATATTATCTGTTGTGAAATTCGCTGCGGGTATTTTCGGAAATAGCTTCGCATTAATTGCAGATGCTGCAGAAAGTTGGGTCGATTTCGCTTCTTCATTCTTGGTTTGGCTTGGATTAAGGACCGCTGCGCTTCCTCCTGATAAAAATCATCCGTACGGACACGGAAAGGCCGAACCTCTCTCTGCGATGTTCGTTGCAGTGCTTATGTTCAGTGTTGCTTGCTTCATCGTTTACGAGGCCATTCAGCACATCATGACTCCTCATGAATCTCCGCATTCATGGACCATAATCGTCTTGGTGCTCGTTCTAATAACCAAAGAAATTTTATACCGCTTCATGAAGATGAATGCGAAAAAATTCAAGAGCAATGCGCTCTCTGCTGAAGCTTCCCACCAGCGAACCGACACTATAACTTCTTTGGCTGCTCTTGCTGGAATTGTTGTTTCGTTGGTGGCGGGAGAAGGCTATGCAGCAGCAGATGATTGGGCTTCTCTTCTTGCGGCTTACTTTATATTACAACAATCTTTTAAAGTGGGGAAAACAGCTATCTCTGAATTAATGGACGAAGCGCAGCCGGAAGAGATTGTAAATGAAATTCGAAATACGGCAATGCATGTTGAAGGCGTCATTAAAATAAATGCCTGCTTCGTAAGGAAGATGGGATTCGAATGGTTCGTAGACATTCACATTGGATTAGACGGAAACCAAAGCGTTTACCAAGGGCACGACATTGCCCATGAGGTTGTAGATCGAATCAAAGAAAAGTTTCCGCAAGTTTATGATGTCCTAACGCACATCGAACCTCACGAAGACAAAGATCCAATCAGTTGATCGGTTGAAACCGCCTGCTGATCACCGGTAACCATGTTGCGCAATTGCCACATGCCCGACTTCACTTCATCTTCACCAACAACAACTACAAAAGGAATTTTATTATCGTCGGCATATTTAAACTGCTTCTTCAACTTCGCTTCTTCCGGATACATCTCACAAGAAATACCCGCGTTGCGAATTTGTTTCAGCAAATGAAACGCAGCCGATGTGGTTTCACCACCGAATTGAACCAACAGCACTTTCGTTCCAGAGGTTGCAGATTCAGGAAATAAGTTCAATTCAGAAAGCACTTCAAAAATACGATCTGCACCAAAAGAAATCCCTACTCCTGAAACGCCCTTCCAACCGAAGTTTCCCGTTAAATCATCGTATCGTCCGCCCCCACAAATACTTCCCATTTGAATTCCCTTCGCCTTCACTTCGAAAATGGCTCCGGTATAATAATTCAATCCACGCGCTAACGAAACATCGAATACAAGTTCTCCTTTATTCAATCCTGCCTTCTCCACTTCATTCCACACAAAGGTCATTTCCTCAATACCTTTCAATCCCGTTTCAGAATTTCCTAAAACAGATTTCAAGAAATTCATTTTATCGTTGAAGTCTGAAAGAGCGTTCAACGATTTGAACGTTTGGAAGGTCTCATCGGGAATTCCCATTTCATTCAATTCTTTCTGAACGGCTTCCTCTCCTATCTTGTCCCACTTGTCTAAAACAACAGTTAATCCCATGAACTTGTCAGCCACTCCGGTTGCTTCAGCTATTCCAGCTAAAATCTTTCGGTTGTTAATGACAATTGAAAACCCTGGAAGGTTCAAATTGGAAAGAACTTCGTCGAAGAGCTGAACCAATTCCACTTCCACCCATAGACTATCTGTGCCTACAACATCTGCATCGCACTGATAGAACTCGCGGAATCTGCCGCGTTGCGGACGGTCTGCGCGCCATACGGGCTGAATCTGATATCTTCGAAAAGGAAGAACAACGGTATTTCTGTTCATGGCCACGAACCGCGCGAATGGAACTGTTAAGTCGTATCGTAGCGCTCTATCACAAATTTCAAAAGATAGTTTTCGCGAGTCTGAAAGTTTCTCGGAAGCGACATCTTTCAAGAAATCTCCATTATTCAATATTTTGAAAATAAGCTGGTCACCCTCTTCACCATACTTACCTGTCAAGGTTGAAAGGTTCTCCATAGAAGGAGTCTCCAACGGTTGGAAGCCGTACTTCTCAAATGCGTTGCGTATTACGCCAAACAAATAGTTTCGTTTGCGCATAACATCTGGCGCAAAGTCTCTTGTTCCTTTCGGTATTCCAATGGGTGTGCTCATAATTCAGAATGCAAAGTAAAGACTTGAAAGCGTTTGCGCAATAATTTTCTTTAATAAGAGTTCGGATTGTCGAAATACAACTGACTATCTTTGTTGCAATGAAAGGAAGACTTTTACTCGTTATAATATCCCTGCTTTTTTTAGGACTGAGCTCTGCTGATGCGCAAATGCCGCCTAAGGTTGTTCAAGTTTCGGGTGTTGTATTGATTAGCGACTCTCTTTTTCCTGCGGGATTTGTGGCAATCTATAGAGCGAAAGACCGCAGAGGTACCTATTCAGGACGCGACGGTTATTTCACTTTGCCAGTCATGGTTGGGGATACGCTTTTCTTTTCGTGCACGGGATTGAAAGATTCCTTTTTTGTTATTCCTGCTGACTCGAAAGAAAATCAGCTTTCCATGGTTCAAGTCATGAGCATGGAAAATTACATGCTTCCAACAGCATACATCCTGCCCTATCCTTCTCGAACTCGATTAAGAGCTGAGATACTCTCACTGGATTTACCCGGAGATGAATACGTTTCCTTTCATCGTGAGGGAAATGATATTGTGAATTACGACGGAATGCTTGACTTCAGCGCCCAATCTTATCGTTCGGCTTCTTCGCAAATTCAAAACAGATATACCAACGGATTTTATTCGGGTGGAAATTTATTGAGCAAAGACGCTTGGGGTAACTTCATGCGTTCATTGAAGAGTGGTGATCTAGATTCTCAACAGTAAGAAACATGCGGAAAGGAATTTTATTTTTATTACTAATCCTTGTTTCGTCGTTCGCCTTTTCGCAATCAGCAACCATTCGTGGGACCATTAAAAACAGCTCTGGAGAATCGGTTCCCGGTGTTATTATTACTTGTAAAGAGTTTCCTACCGTAGGAACGTCCTCCGACAACCGAGGAGATTTCTCATTGGTGGTGAAATCGGAAACAACCTTAACGATACTCTTCAAAGGCTTGGGCGACGCGCCTGTTCAGAATGAATTCTATTTGAATAACGGCGATGTAAAAGAGATTGAAGTGCTTCTGGATAATTCGTTGACAACGACCACCTTTGAAATTTTCGATAAGGGAAAACGCGAAGGTGGATTTCGAGAAATTGAATTAAAACTTCCAACTAAACTTCCAGTTATGAATCAGGGTATTGAAGGATACCTCATTCAAGCAGCGGTGAACATGCCTTCAGAATTGAGCTCAAGCTACAGCGTTCGCGGAGGAAGTTTCGACGAGAATTTGATTTATGTGAACGACATTCAGGTCTATCGTCCTTTCTTGGTTCGAAGCGGGCAACAAGAGGGAATGAGTTTTCCGAATCCGGATATGGTGAGTTCCATCAACTTCTCAGCCGGTGGATTCCAAGCGAAATATGGCGATAAAATGTCGTCTGTCTTAGACATTCAGTATGCACGTCCAGATAGTCTTGGTGGAAATTTTCAAGCGGGTTTATTAGGGACACAGCTGCAATTGGGTGGATGTAACAAGAAAGGGACGTTCACGCACAACTCTGGATTTCGTTACAAGAACTACGCATATGTCTTGAATTCATTGGATGTTGCGGGTGATTACAAGCCTCGCTTCAATGACTTTCAGACCTATTTAACTTTTAGACCGAAAACGAAATACGGACCTTGGGAATTTAGCTTTTTAGGAAACTATTCCAGCAACCGCTACAACTTCATTCCACAAACCAGACAAACCGATGTGGGAAGTATTAACGAAGCGTTGCGTTTGACGGTTTATTTTGAAGGACAAGAAATTTCGAAGTATGATACTTATTTCGGAGCGTTTTCCACCCGATACAATCCGAATGAACATTCGCAATTGAGACTAACGTTCAGCGCTTTCAATACAGATGAAAGTGAGAAATTCGATGTACTAGGCGCTTATCGTTTAGATGAATTAGATCGTGATCTAGGGTCAGATAAGTTCGGAAGTGTTCTCACGAATCGCGGTGTAGGAGCTTTTTTAGAGCACGCCAGAAACAACCTCAATGCGCAAGTATACCAGGTGGCTCACAAAGGATTTGTAGATTACGTGAAGCAGCACCACCTTTTAGAATGGGGAATGGATGCAAACATTGAACACATCAATGATGTGTTGAGCGAATGGACATTAATAGACTCCTCCGGCTATGCCACGCAGCACCCAAGAGACTCAATTGCTTACGCCAATCCGAATGCACAAGGGAATCAGTTTATTCCCATTCAAGATCGCGTTAAAGCGAACAATCAGATTACCAGCAACCGAGTGAATGCTTTCGTGCAAGACACGTGGAGACACGCTTTGAAAAACGGAGCAACATTTACAGCAACAGCAGGACTTCGCGCCAATCACTGGACCTTCAATGATCAAACTGTTATTAGTCCGAGAATTAACATCGCCTACAACCCTACATGGGTTAAGCAACGCTTGAATGAGAGTGGAAAATTGGATTCTTTAAGAAAAGATATCATTATTCGCGGAGCTGCCGGTTATTATTACCAGCCGCCGTTCTACCGCGAGATGCGTGGATTCGATGGACAAGTGAACCCGAACATTCGTGCTCAAAAAAGCATACACTATGTTCTAGGTGCAGACTATGTTTTCAATTCATGGGGACGTCCGTTCAAGTTGGTAACAGAATTGTACTTCAAAAAGATGGACAACAATATTCCATACGAATTGGAAAATGTTCGTCAGCGATACTTCGCGGTGAACAGTGCAAAGGGTTATGCTTACGGAACGGATGTTATGATTAACGGAGAGTTCATTCAAGGGGTGCAGTCATGGTTCCGTATGTCTTACTTAAAAACCATGGAAGACATTAACAACGACTCGTACAACATTTATTTGAACAGCGATGGAGACACCATTTACAACGGGTACACCTTGAACAATGTTGCTGTAGATTCCATTACGCAGTATCCCGGATACGTTCCTCGTCCGACCGACCAACGCATAAGTGTTTCCCTTCTCTTCCTCGACGAAATGCCGAATCACGAAGAGTATAAGGTTATGTTGAATTTTTATTTCGCTACCGGATTGCCTTACGGTATTCCTGATCAGCAGCGTTACAACGACATTTTCCGCACACGTGCTTATCTGCGCGCAGACCTTGGCTTGTCGCGTGATATGTTTGTGAAGCACAAAAACAAATTCTTCGATTCTGGAAACATAGCCCTTGAAATCTTCAACCTCATGGGCGTGAACAACATCATTAATCACCAGTGGATTGAAGATGTGAATGGCAGACAATATGGTATTCCGACTTATTTGACTGGAAGAAGGATTAATCTGAGGATGACGCTTTCGTTCTGAAAGAACACAAACTTCGATTGATGATAAATGTCAATTGCTGTTCGTCGATTGAAAATTAATAATTTTATTTATAAAATTGATTCTTTCAGCCATTTTGTTACAAAGTCAAAAAAAGAGTATGTTTTGAATGAACATAAACAATGCTATTCTGTTTAATCTTTCAAACAACATAAAAAAATATGAAAAAAGTATTACTTTCTCTCTCGCTAGCTTTAAGCTTTGGCTTATCTCAAGCTCAAACGGCATTTGAAATCATTCAAAACTCGCCAAACCACAACACGCTCGAAGCTGTAGTTCTTGCTGCTGGTCTAGACGGTGCATTGGATAGTCCAGGTGCTTTAACTGTATTCGCTCCAACCGATGCGGCTTTCGCTTTGGTACCACAGCCAATCATTGATGCACTTTTAGCTGATCCGAGTGGTGCATTGACTTACATATTAACTTACCACGTAGTTCCATCTGTAGCGCTTTCTACAGATCTATCAGACGGTCAGTTCATTACAACACTTTCTGGAGTTGATATCACTGTTTCTATTGTAAATGGAGATGTATTTATCAATCAAGCGCAAGTAATCGTTGCTGACATTGTAACCGACAACGGCGTAGTGCACGTTTTAGATGCTGTGATTGCACCTGGTATTATAGCGAACAACGTTTGGGATATAATTCAAGGTTCTCCTGTTCATACCATCCTTGAGACTGGTGTTCTTGCTGCTGGATTAGATGGAACATTGCAAAACGATTATTTCTATACTGTGTTTGCTCCAACCGACGCAGCATTCGGTGCTTTACCTGCTGGAACAATTGAGTCGTTGATTGCTAATCCAACAGCTTTGACAGATGTTTTGCTTTATCATGTTGTAGGCTCTGTAATAGCTTCAACAGATCTTGTAGACGGTCAAGACGTTACTATGTTGCAAGGTGACAATACTACGATTACTCTAGGAATGGGTGGTGCCATGATTAACAATGCAAACATTGTTGCGGCTGATTTTAGAACTTGGAATGGAATTGTTCACGTAATTGACGCAGTTCTATTGCCACCAGCTTCAATTAACGACATCTTAAAATCATCGGTTCAAGCATATCCTAATCCATGTACAGATGTTTTAACCATTGAAAGAAAATCAGCTTCTGCTGAGAGCTATTCAATCTACAATGTTTCAGGACAATTGGTTGCAAGTGGTCTTTTGAATAACAATTTAAATACCATTTCAACAAACGCATTTACTTCAGGTATGTATTCAGTGGTTACTGAAAGTGGAAGTCACTTCAATTTCATTAAGAACTAGACCTTCCATAAAAGGTATAGATTGTAGTTAAGGTGAGAAGAGCGGGAATTTCCCGCTCTTCTTTATTTCAACGAATATGTCGCTTTCCCTTGTTCGAAGTTTTCAATCACGATTCCCCATTTCATGAGTTTCGCTAGCTTTCGAATTAAGATGGGGCGAGGTGTTCCTGCCTTCCGAGCCAATTGATTCAATGTGAAAGGCTGTTGTTTCAACAAAGAAAAAAGTTGTTCTTCTCTTTCTGACATTTGGAAGAGTTCGTTCGAATCTTGATAAGAAGAAACTTCTTGCATGGCAATCCAAACGTTCGAAGCCGGCAACGTAACATCTTGCTCGCGAACAAAGGCTTTCCAGCCTTCTTCCACTTTTGCTAAATGTGGTTTTACTAATGATTCTTCAATTTGAATTTCAAGAATTGCCTTTCCTTCCACCTTCCAAACGGAATGTGTAAAATGAATAGGCGGCTGACAAAATTCTTCGGCGCTACGAATGATCATGTGAATTTCTTCTTCCGGACGAATGCCAGAAACGTTCCCGTTGTCTTTTACTCCAATGAGTAATCTCCCTCCTACCGTATTGGCGAATGCCACAAGCGATCGTGCAATTTTCTGCGCGTCGTCGATGCGCATTTTAAAGTCTTGCTTCAAATGCTCTCCTTCCGCAATGTAGGTTAGCACGTAAGACATGATTTATGCTTCGAGAAGTTCGGCTACGTAGATGGATAAGTGAGAAGCAAACTTCAAAACCTTCCCGTTTTCAATAAGAATGGCTTGAGGAGATTCGTGCTCTAATCCGGTGTCTTGTGCTATCGCATTGGAGATATTGCGATGCTCTAAAAGATCCAAATAATAAGGCTTCACTGAAGAAGACGTATCCCAGTCACGCTCGAAACGCGACAATGCAGTAGTACTAATACTGCAGCGTGTACTGTGTTTGAATACGATAAACTTTTCTTCGGATTCGAACACGACATTCCATTGCTCTAGCGAGTTCAACTGACTCCAAATCATATTTGAATTATTTAATCAACGAAGTCAATTCTGCATCTAAAGGTTTCACACCCGATGGGAATTCAGCTAACCACTCTCCTTCTGGAGAGATTAAGAATTTGTGGAAGTTCCACTTCACATTTCCATCTGCAACACCATTTAAGGCCTTCTGTGTTAGGTATTGGTAGACTCCATGTTGATTCTTTCCTTTCACATCGATTTTCTCTGTTAATGGAAAAGTAACTCCGTAATTTTTCTGGCAAAATGAAACAATTTCTTCGCTGGTTCCCGGCTCTTGTCCAAGGAATTGGTTGCAAGGAAATCCAACAATAACCAATTTACCTTGGTATTGCTCGTATAATTTTTCAAGGTCTTCGTACTGAGGTGTGTATCCGCATTTCGAAGCGACATTCACACACAAGACATATTTTCCTTTGTAATCGGCCATGTTCATGACCTTGCCATCTATGGCGTTAACTGTTAAATCGTGAAAGCTCATTTTATTTGTTCCTATTGGTTTTGAAGGTTTTTCCCATCTGCTGCGCATTGACAAAGCCGCTGCAGAGGAAAGGGCTAAGACTAGTAATCCGATGATATAAATTGTTTTCATATTTATTTAACAAAATAAGAATTAGAATGTTTACTAACTGTGCAATTATATTTGGCACCGAAACAAAAGTATGGAAGACATAGCATTACAACACGAGGCTGTTCATCATTCTTATCTACAAAAACTTTCCCAAGGTGAATTTTCAGACATGAAAAAGGCATTGGCCTATTTCGCTAGTCAGTATGAATGTTACAGCGCATGGTTCCCCAAGTACTTACATGCTGTTATTGAAAAACTCTCGAGTCCATCGCACAAAGCGCATTTGCTTGAAAATCTCGAAGAAGAAAAAGGACATTTACCTGAAAATGATTTGAAAGCCATTCGTGCGATGGGAATTGACGATGAATGGGTTTTAGGAATTCCTCATCCCACTTTGTTCCATCAATTTAAAAACGCGATTTCTTCAGGGCAAACCTTTGAAATGAATAAAGCCGTAGAAAACTGGCGCAATTCCTTTCTTGCTTATTTGGAGAATTGTTCTGAAGCAGAGGCGGTTGGAGCCATTGGACTAGGAACTGAAAGTGTAGTGAAGCACATTTACCGTCCAATTATTGAATCGATTTCTATGCATACCGAACTTACCATTCGTGATTATGTCTTTTTTCCTTTACACACAGAAGTAGACGATGAACACGGAAAAGTCTTGTTAGCCATAGCAAATGACCTAGCTTCGCAGAGTAAAGAAAATGCGCAGTTGGTTCGCAAGGGCATGGAAACTGCGCTTGACCTTCGCGCTGAATTTTGGACCAAATTAGAATTGGAAACGAACGCACTATAATTATGAAGCACCCCTTAATACAAGCCTACGAGAGCGATTTTTTTGATGAAGAGGAAAAGTATTTTGTTCAAGATTGTTTGGGTGCATACATCCGTTCGTTCAAGATAAGAAGCGATACCGACAAGTGGCGTGAGTTCATTGCTGAGTTGAATTCAACGGAGAAGCAATGGGCCCTGCATGCGTTAATGACCGATGATGAGTTGAAGGTGAATGCGTTGTTTGAGGAAGGAAAGAAAGACATTGAAGTAGATGTGGCGTTGTACGAGTTGTTGGATTTCACCTACGAACAAGTTTTGTTTCTTCGTTTGAAGCCCTTGACTGATGCTGTTTTACTGAAGACGTCGTTAGCTCCAGATGAAGAAGATTCTCTGTTTGAACAACACATCGATAAAGTAAGTGGAAAGGAATTGTACAGAAACACCGTTGAGAAGTTGAATGTCGACTTTTTTGTTGAGCGTTTAGATTTTCCCTTGGAAGTTTTAGACCCTCGCATTGTTCGTGTTTCTCCGAATAAAAACAACGAGTTGCACAAGCATGCTCATGAGACTGTATTTGTATTCTTCAAAGGAACAGGACAAGTATTGATTGATGACGTTACGGTTCCTGTGCAGCCAGGAAGCATTGTGTATATTCCACGTTGGGCTATGCACCAGTCGCAAAATTTGAGCAACGAAGAAATGGTATTTTTGGCGGTAGCCGATTTCGGATTTACAGAAAAAGCATTCATTGGAAACTACTTGAAGACTGCACGATTGAAATAGCGTAACATGAGAAAAGCATTGTTCCTAGACAGAGACGGCGTTATTAATCATGATCCTGGAGATTACACCTACTCATTAGACGAATTCGTAATTCTTCCTACCGTCATGGAAGCACTGCAGTTAGCCGTTTCTAAAGGATTCGAATTGGTGGTAGTTACGAATCAAGCTGGAATTTCTCGTGGACTTTATACCAAAGAAGAAGTGGATCGCATTCACGATTTTTTCCAATCGGAATGCAAAAAGAACAACGTTGAAATTCTGGAGTTCTTCTACTCTATTCACCATCCCGATATCTGCAACTCGCTCTCACGTAAGCCCGCAGGCTTGTGGGTGGAACGCGCTTGTGCGAAATATAAATTCGACAAAGACGCAAGCGTTATGATCGGAGATCGCGACCGTGATGTGCTTTGCGCCAATGCTGCTGGCGTTCGCGGAATTCAGATGAAGCAGAACGGTGATTTGTTGGAATACGTAAAAGCGCTTTAAGATGTTGATTTGTTCGAACGGAAAATTCATAGAGGAATCTGAACTTCTTCTCGATGTTCGAACCAATCGTGCCTTCCGTTACGGAGATGGATTTTTCGAAACCATTCGTTTCGAAAATAACCGCATGCCACTTTTCAAGTATCATTTGCAACGCATAGAAGCCTCAAACAAATTCTTTAAGTTCGATCCTTCAACATTTTCATTTACAGAAATTGAAACGCTTATTGGACAAACCTTTCAATTAAATAAAATTGAATCTGGAATTGCACGCGTGACATTCTTCAGATCCGGAGAAGGACGATACACTCCCCTTCAAAATGAAATGCATTTTCTGATTGAAGTAACCGAACAAACGTTCGGTTCTTATTTTTCTTTGTTGAAGGAAGTAGGAATTTCCACACAAATTGTTCTTCACTCCCATTCATTTTCCCACATTAAAACGTTAAACGCATTGCCTTATGTCTTCGCGGGTATGGAAGCGAAAGACAGGCAATGGAACGAATGTTTACTTCCAAATACAAACAATGAAATTGCCGAAGGAACGTGGAGTTCTTTGGTTTGGATGGAAGATGACGAGCTGTTTACTCCTCCCCTTTCAAGCGGATGTGTTTCAAGTACCATGAAAGAAGCTTTGAAAGATTTCCTTCAACAAAAAGGAGAAAAAATAACTGAAAAAGTGTGCTCACTTTCCAATCTTCGACAAGCACAAGAAGTGTGGCTGCTGAATGCAACGCTCGGAATACAGGCTGTTTCGCACTTTCAAGATAAAATCTACTCGCACGACAAGGCGTTGAAATTGGCATCCGAACTGGAAGATTTTCTTTCTTTGTGAACCCCTCTCCTTTCGTATTTTAGCCCCGCTATGAAATTAAATCTTCGTCAATTTTTTACTGCAACCTTTTTTTCTGTTGCATTTTTTAACGCCTTTGCTCAACCGCAGGTGAATCCATGGAACGATAAGTTTCGTCAAATGGGGCCCGATGAAATGGCTACACCGAATACCTATCGCACGGCGAGTGGGGCTCCAGGGGCAGATTACTGGCAGCAGCAAGTCGATTATAAAATGAAGATTCGTTTAGACGACGAAATTCAAAAGATTCATGGTGAAGAAATCATCACGTATCACAACAACTCTCCGGATGTGCTGTATTATCTGTGGATTCAGCTTGATCAGAACATCTATGCTAAAGACAACAACACAGCGAAGATTGAGCAGATGAAGATTAGCGATCAGATGCAAACCAACGATCTCATTGATTTGTACCCATGGTTCGACGGAGGTTTCAAGTTAGATAAAGTAGCAGATGCTGCAGGAAAAGACTTGCCTTACATTGTGAATCAGACCATGATGCGCATTGATTTGCCAAAGCCTATTCAACCCGGGCAGTCGTTTGCCTTCCAAATTAACTGGAACTACAACATCAACGACCGCATGCGTCTTGGCGGAAGAAGTGGTTACGAATATTTCGATACAGACAAGAACTACTTGTACACCATTGCGCAATACTTCCCCCGATTAGTGGCATACATGGACTACAGCGGTTGGCAGCACAAACAGTTTTTGGGGTCGGGTGAATTCACGCTTGATTTCGGGAATTACGAAGTGGCCTTAACCGTTCCTTCAGACCATATTGTAGCGGCATCTGGAGTGTTGCAAAATCCGAAAGACGTTCTTACTGCTGATCAACTTTCGCGTTATAACAAAGCGAAAACAAGCACAGAGCCTGTGATTATTTGCACACAAGACGAGGCTATTGCGCGTGAGAAAGGACATGAGAAAGCCATGAAGACATGGGTGTTTAAAGCTGAAAACGTGCGCGACTTCGCTTTTGCTACTTCAAGAAAATTCATCTGGGACGCGCAATCGGTAGACATCAACGGCAAGAAACCATTAGCCATGAGCTTCTATCCGAAAGAAGGCAATCCTCTTTGGGAGCAATACAGCACCCGAGTTGTAGCTCATACGTTGAAATCATACAGCGCTCACACCATTGACTATCCTTATCCGGTTGCCATTAGCGTTCACGCAAAATGGATTGGCATGGAATACCCGATGATCTGCTTCAACGGCGGAAGACCTGAAGCAGACGGAACCTACAGCGAGGGAACTAAAACCGGAATGTTGTCGGTGATTATTCACGAAGTGGGACACAACTTCTTCCCGATGATTATTAACAGCGACGAGCGTCAGTGGACGTGGATGGATGAAGGATTGAATACGTTCTGTGAATACTTAGCTGAAAAAGAATGGGACCGTGAATTCCCTATTCGTCGCGGACCAGCGCGAAACATTGTAGACTACATGAAAGGAGATAAAACGAAGATGTCTCCGATTATGACGAACTCTGAAAGCATTTATCAATTTGGAAACAACGCTTACGGAAAGCCTGCAACCGGATTGAATATCATGCGCGAAACCATTATGGGCAGAGAGTTGTTCGACTATTCATTCAAAGAGTATTGCAGAAGATGGGCGTTCAGACACCCTACCCCAGAAGACTTCTTCCGCACCATGGAAGATGCAAGTGCAGTAGACTTGGATTGGTTCTGGAGAGGATGGTTTTACACAACAGAGCATTGCGACATGAACTTGAAGAGTGTTCGTGAATTCACAATAAACGGACATGACCCGAAAGTTGAGAAGGCTTTGTTGAAGGCGAAAGCCGATGCACAACCTGCAGACATCTCATTAACCAGAGACAAGCAAGAAGGCATTGTTCCGATTGTTGATCAGTATCCTGTAACCCGCGACAAATACAACGACGATAATCCGTATGCTGTATCAGCTGAAGACGAAAAGAAATACGAAGAGTACAAAAAGAACTTGACTCCTGAAGAGCAGAAGCTTTTGAACGAAACGAATTATTTCTATGAGCTTACAGTTGAGAATGTTGGTGGATTACTTATGCCGGTCATCTTCGAATTCACCTTTGAAGACGGAACGAAGCAAATCGAACGCATCCCTGCTGAAATCTGGAAAATGTCAGAAGCCACAGCTAGCAAGGTTTTCCGCTTCGGGAAAAAGGTAACCAACATAGCACTAGATCCTTTGTTAGAAACAGCAGATGTTGAGTTGAATAACAACTTCTGGCCGACGCGCAATGTGCCGTCGCAATTCGAATTGTTCAAACAGAAACGTTAGGGGCGAAAAATCTTTCGCCCTTAAATGAGGTTGAGGCGATTTAAAAGAGATTCTTTGAAATTGCGTCCGATGCTAATTTCTGCGGAAGGCATCTTGATTATTTGTCGAGCCATGTCAATTTCTTCAATGCAATTGAGGTTAATGACTGAGCTACGATTGACTTGAAGAAAATCTTTTTGAGGAAGTTTAGCTTGAAGTTCTTTCAAAGAAACTTTACAATTCACTATTCGTTGAGCAACAGAAATGCTGCTGTATTTTCCGTCAACTTCAATGTATTCAATATCGGCAATGGCAATCTTTTTCAACTTGTTCCCTATGCGTGTATACAAGCAACCATCAGCAGGCATGCTCTCTGTAACAAATCCAATGGTTTCGTTGGAATGTTCAATAGCTAAATCTATGCTTCGTTCCAATTCAACACGAACAATGGGTTTCGAAATGAAAGCCAAAGGCGCTAGTTTCTTGGCTTTGTTAAATGTTTCTGCATTTGAATTTCCTGTTAAAAAAAGTAATTGGCATTTTCTAATTTGAAGTAATTTCTTCGACAATTCAATTCCATCGATATTTCCTTTAATTTCAATATCGGAAATAACAACATGCGGACGGTGCACGGCATAAGAAACCAAAGCATCTAGTGCGTTATCCACTGAAGCCACAATAACATGTCCTAAATCTGTAATGATTAAATCTAACAATGCACGAATAAGCTCATCGTCTTCGATAATAAGTATTCGAATTTTAGCAGTTTCAGAAACTAGTAAATCTGTCTTTTTGTCCATAATATTCAAACTGTTTATTATTCTGCTAATTAACAACCAATAGAACTAACGAACAATACCTTATTGTTAAGTGTTGAAAAGCTGACAATTCAATATTAAAATTCTGCTTTAATTTTGTCCCGTATGAATATTTTCGCCCAAACAGAAACCGAAGAAGAAGTATTGCTCGATGTTGTAACCGATGAACAATATCAGATTGTTGTCTTCAACGATCATGTGAATACTTTCGATCATGTTGTTCAATCGTTAATGACCATTTGTAATCATGAATGGATTCAAGCAGAGCAATGTGCTTTGCTCATTCATACAACTGGCAAAACAGTTGTGAAATCGGGGCCATACAAAGAGATGGAACGCATGTGCACTGCTCTTCACGACAGAAGCATTACAGCTGAAATCGAAAAGAAATAAACATGTCGAACACGCGCTTGGATCAAATTCTAAAAATGTTAGAGACGCATCCAAGCGATCCATTCCTTCATTACGCCACTGCTCTTGAATATGAGAAGCTTGAACAAAATGATCGGGCCATTGAAATTCTCGAAAAATTGTTGCATACTCAATCAGAGTATTTGCCCACCTATTACAAAACCGGACAGCTTCATGAATTGGTTGGTAATAGCGAACGAGCGATAGAACTTTATCTACAAGGAAGAAAATTAGCCCGTATTCTAAAAGATTTCAAAACAGAAGGTGAACTTTCTGAAGCACTTATGCTTCTCGACGTTTTCGACGAATGAGCAGCACTCCTTCCCTACCCAAAATTGCATTTTACTGCAGCTCTATTAGCTGGGGAGGATTGGAGATGAATACGCTTCGGTATGCAAAGGCGTTTCAAGAGGAAGGATTTCAAGTTAAAGTGTATTTGGTTGAAGGAACAACGTTAATTCAACACGCTATTGAACTAAGGCTATCTGTTATTACAATTGAGCGAAACAAAAAGTACTTCGACTTTAAACATGCTCGCCAGGTGGCGAAACAATTCGAAAAAGATGAAATTGACATCGTTCATTTCAGAGACAATCGCGATTTAGATTTTTTAGGTTGGGTAAAGTTTTTTTCTACCCGAAAATTAAAATTGGTGTATCACCAAGCCATGCAGTTGGGCGTTACGAAAAAAGATTTTCTACACACGCTTCGCTTCAAACGTTTAGATGCTTGGGTGTCTACGTTGAATTACATGGAACAGCAAGTGCTCACTCATACGCGCTTTCCAGCAGACAGACTTCATGTTATTCCGATAGGCACCGCTATTGATCAGACTTCCAAATTATCGAAGGAAGAAGCACGCGCCGCATTAAATCTTCCCATCGAAAAATTCATTGTGGGTTTAGTTGGAAGGTTAGATGAAAAGAAAGGGCAGTTTGAAGTTATACAAGCTATTTCTCAATTGAAGAATAGCGAAAAGGATATGCATGTTGTTTTCGTTGGAGATAAAACAAAAAATGAAGCCGATACCTATGTTCAGAAATTGCAGCATACAATCGAGCTCAATCATCTTCAGGAAAAGGTATCCTTCCTCCCACATCAACAGAACATGCAAAATCTTTATGGCGCCTTTGATTTGGTGATAGTTCCCAGTTGGGAAGAAACATTCGGGACGGTAACTATAGAAGCTATGGCGAGTGGGGTTCCAGTTATTGGAAGCAACACCGCCGGAACGGCAGAGATCTTAGGCAATGAGAAATTTCTTTTCCAACCGAAAAATAGCTTGTCGCTAAGTCAGACATGCTTGGAAGTCATGAATAACGATGAGTTGCGCGCAGATTGGGCCATTCACCTTCAACATAAATTTCAAGAAAAATATTCCATGCATGCCAGTATTTCGGCATGGAAAGAACTTTTATTTCACAAACTATGATCAGCTACAAACCCTCTGATTGGTTAAAATTTTTATTTAGCTTTCACAAGTCTGACACTTTTAGACAACTCGGCATACTTATGATTGCACTTGGCCTTTATGCATACGGTGTTCGATATGTTGAAAAGGAATATTTTCACATTGACGTGAACAGTGAAATATCGAAGCTCACCATTTTGCATACGATTTTAGGAACTGTAATGAGTTTGCTCTTGGTCTTTCGCACGAATACGGCTTATGATCGTTGGTGGGAAGGACGTAAGTTATGGGGAAGCCTGACGAATAGCAGTCGAAACTTAGCTTCGAAAATGAATGCTATACTTCATTTTTCTGATCACGAGAATCGCAATTTCTATCGCAAAAGCATTCCCTTGTTCGCAATAACCTTGTCGCACCATCTACTTCTTGAAAAAACTCGAACTGAGCTCGATCAAGATTTTACGGATGAATTCGAGATGCCAGCGGATGTGCAGCATAAACCGAATTATTTGGCATCTATTATTCACCACAGAACCTATAAACTTCGAAAAGACGAAAAAATCTCAGAGAGTGAACTGCTCTCAATTAATTCCGAAATCTCAAATTTTCTTGAGGTTGCTGGCGCCTGTGAGCGTATAAAGAACACCCCTATTCCCTATTCCTACAGCTCTTTCTTGAGAAAATTCATCTTGTTCTACATTATTACACTTCCTTGGGTGTTCAGCTCCACTCTTGGAAACTATGTCATTCCGTTTTCCATTTTCATTTTTTATGTCTTGGGAAGTTTGGAACTTATTGCTGAAGAAATTGAAGATCCGTTCGGGGGCGATGAAAACGACGTTCCCATTGAAAAAATCTCTCAAAACATCAAGAGAAATGTTTCCGAGATTATCCGCTAATTATTTTTTTGAAAATATACCAATTGCGTTGTATCCTTGCATCGCTGAAAGCATTTCGCTTTCGCATTCCCAACAAAACATTTTTAATTTCATTTCCCCTACATGTACGATATTTTAACATTAAACGCGATGAAAGTGGCAGAGCTTAAATCTATTGCTGAAAATTTAGGTGTTTCAAATGCTGAGAAATTAAAGAAACAAGATTTGGTTCTAACCATTATGGACCGTCAGTCTTTAACTGCGGCGCCTGCTGAGGTTGCTCCTGCTCCAACGGTGGTTGAAGCAAGGGATACGGATTATTCTATTCAGAATTCGGACTCCACTGATCGTCAGAAAAAAACGCGTGAAAGAAAGCCATATAAGGCTGCCGAAAAGGAAGAGGTTCCCGCTAAGGAAGAAGTGTCGAATGATATTCCAACCGAACAAAACGAAGAGCCTGCGCAAGAGGTAACTCCTACACAAGAGACGAAGCCAGAAATTCCATTTTTGGTTTTAGCGAAGAAAGACGGACAACCGCGTCCGCAGCATCCGAATCAGAAAAACCAAAGACCTGAACATAAGGATCGTCCGGAAAGACCTGAGCAAAGAGACCGTCCGGAAAGACCGAACAAACCGGAGCAACAGGAAGGTCAAGGAGAGCGCGAGCCGAACATTGTGCGTCCAGATCGTCAACGCAGAGGAATGCCAGACGAGCACGGATACAATTTCGATGGATTGGTAATGGCTGAAGGTGTTTTGGAAGTGATGCCAGACGGATTCGGATTTATGCGTTCTTCGGATTTCAACTATTTGAATTCTCCGGATGACGTTTACGTTTCTCAACAGCAAATTAAAACTTACGGATTATTACCTGGAGATACCATTCGCGGGGCTATTCGTCCGCCGAGAGAAGGAGAAAAATATTTCCCTTTGATTCGTATCGACAACATTAACGGACGCGATCCGGCTTGGGTTCGTGACCGTATTCCATTTAAATTCTTAACGCCTTTGTTCCCGCAAGAGCGATTCCATTTGGCAGACAACAACAACAATGTGAGTATGCGAATCATGGATTTGTTTGCTCCTATTGGAAAAGGCCAACGTGGAATGATTGTTTCGCAGCCGAAGACAGGTAAGACTACTTTGTTGAAAGACGTTGCAAATGCGATTGCCATAAACCATCCTGAGACCTACTTAATTGTATTGCTCATCGATGAGCGTCCGGAAGAGGTTACAGACATGAAGCGCAGTGTGAAAGGAGAAGTGATAGCTTCGACTTTCGACGAGCCAGCTGAGCGTCACGTAAAGATTGCCAATATTGTATTGGAAAAAGCTAAGCGTTTGGTTGAATGTGGACACGACGTTTGTATTCTTTTGGATTCTATTACCCGTTTAGCACGTGCATACAATACTGTAGCGCCTTCGAGCGGAAAGGTATTGTCGGGTGGTGTTGAAGCGAACGCCTTGGAGAAGCCAAAGCGTTTCTTCGGAGCTGCACGTAAGATTGAAAATGGTGGATCTCTTTCCATTATTGCCACAGCATTGGTAGATACTGGTAGTAAAATGGACGAAGTAATCTTCGAAGAGTTCAAAGGAACGGGTAACATGGAATTGCAATTGGATCGTAAGATTAGTAACCGCCGCATTTTCCCTGCCATTGATATTCTTTCTTCAGGAACACGTCGCGAAGATTTGTTGCAAGACAAGGATACCCTTCAACGCATGTGGGTATTACGCCGACACCTTGCAGATATGAATCCGGTTGAAGCTATGGAATTCGTGAAGGACCGCATCGAACGCACCAAATCAAACGAGGAGTTTTTAGTAACCATGAATTCGTAATGAGCACTTGGCGCATCTGGGCCTACGCCCTATCCTTGGCTTTTTTGTGGTTAGGATTGCGCTTTGCTTTTGGTCATTACTTTGCATACAATTATGCTCAAGCTCAGCCTAAAGGTGTTCTCTTCAATCTCGTATTTCTTCTTTCTTTAATCTTGTTAACTCTGTATACCACTTACAGCAAAGAGCCGCAAGTAAGAAGTTATTTCGACGATTTCAAACTGTCTTTGCGCGCTGGAGTAGCTTATTCTGTAGCCATTGGTTTGGCTATTGGCGTTTATTATTCAACAGCGAACGACATGAGTATTAAGCGCGCTACCGATTATGCTCAATTAGAAGAGGCCTTGAATACTCCTGAAAAAGTGGCTGCAATAACTTCGTCTAACGAACCGTTGAAAGACCTAACTAAAGAGGAAATACAACAAAGCTACATTGAACGCGTTAACACCATGACTTCATCGAAAACGGTAGTGGCAGCAGGCATTTCAGGAATGATGTTGAGCTCACTTATCTTTTCCCTTATTGTGCCTTGGATTTTTAGAACCGTTATGTTGAAAGAACTATCATGAAAAAATTAGTTGCAGCCTTCTTTTTTGTTTTAATTACTTTTTCTGCATTTGCTCAACGAGAGAAAGCGGCACTGAATTTGGCCAAATTCGATTACCGTAAATATCATTTCGGTTTTGCGCTAAGCGGCAATCAGAGTTCGTTCTTTATTAACTATAAACCCGATTTTTCATTTCAAGATTCTTTGCTAAGCATTACGAATGTTCCGCAGGCTGGATTCAACTTGCACATTTTGGCATCTTACAATCCGCTTCCAAATGTGAATGTGCGATTTTTACCTGGATTGTCTTTTCAAGATCGATCATTGCAGTATCAATTTTTGCGTCCTAACAATAAAATCGACACACAAACCAAACCCATATCAAGTGTGTGGTTAGAATTTCCCGTGTTGTTTAAATTCAGAACGAACAGAACGGACAACTTTGCTGCTTATGCCTTGGTTGGGGGAAAATATGCGCGCGACATGCAATCGCAAAAGAA